>JAUVYH010000212.1 GCA_030603165.1 Fidelibacterota bacterium | reverse complement strand
GAGAATCTTCTATTTGAAAATTTCCAACCAATAGTTATGTATTCTTCTAAATACTTATGGCAATATAGATTAGAAGAGTATTCCATGCCTTTTACTCTTTTTCGTGCAATTTATAACTTTAGTGACCAATTAAATTCTATCACATTACATCCAAACATACCTTTCAGATATAATTATTTTTTACCGAGCTACATTAACTTGATATTTGATGAGGATGGTAATTTTCTAAATCACACTTATAATATATCTGAATATGATTATAAAAAATATCTTTATGATAATCATCTTCAAGAATATGAAAAGAAATCAATGAAATTGTTGTTTAGGTATTTTAAAAGTGTGAAATCTAATCAACATAAATATAAAATATTTTTGGCCAATCAAATTATAAAATATTCTGATGCATTAGATCCAAATGATATTCTTGCGACTTTTATAAAATTGTGGTTAATACTTGAATCGGTTGCCTTTCCTATATCAGAAAGTAATATTAAAGATGTTCCAAAAAGAATATCAAAATTGGTACAATTTGGTATTTATTCTAAAGATATTCTTAATTATATCGCTAACCTTCGAAATAAATTTGTTCATCGAGGAGAAGTGCCCGAATATTATCATACTTACATAGCGAATATTAAAATTGTTGTTGATTCTGTTCTTGTTAGATTATTAAAAAATCCCTGGCATTTAAAAGAGCCAATTGAAATCGAATATTTATATGACGGACTTAAATATAGCAACAAAGAATTAAGAAAGAGATATGAAATATATAAACGTGTTAATGAGCAAAGATAAAATTCGGCCAACGAATCTTTTCGCACCTGATGCCATATAAAAAAGTGATAACCGAAAATCTTTTATTCGGCGTCAGCGTGCTCCAGGGAGTTCCTGGTGGAACAAGCAGGGTTTGCTCCATGGGAGTCTATGCGGGAAACTAAGCCATCTATCTGGAATTTGCACGGTTTTGAGTTATGCTGATAATCAGTGACAACAGTTGTAAACCACTACGTTAAATCTGCTCTATTTCTTTTTTCGACAGACTTTTAAAGACCAAATCATACGACTGATCAACCAGCTCATAAACCAGATCGTCCGGCAAACGCTCATCAATAATCACCGTATTCCAGTGGCGTTTATTCATGTGGTAGCCCGGTATGATTGCGGGGAACTGCTGACGCAGGATATCATTGTCGTTAGGATCACCTTTAAGGTTGATTCGCAGAGGCGTTTCGTCCAGCGCGATTAAGGCGAATATTTTGGTTCCCGCTTTGAATACCAGTGCATCAGGTCCAAAGGGAAGTCCTTCGGTGGCGCCGGCTTTGGCGAGACAGTAATTTCGAAGTGTTTCAAAGTCCATAAAACTCCTTATTAATCGATGGTAGTGGTGAATTTTCGTTTGCGGATCGAGCAGGTAATCCCGGCGAGCAGTATGCAGATGATTGTGCTGATAGGTGTATAGTCCCTTATACTATTCATTTTCTTGTTTTATTGTGCCGTAGGCATTCCTTCGGAGTAAAAGTATTTTGCATAATAAATGATCATTATTCAAATCAAATCAGATACTTGATACTTATTTTTTTCTTATCCAGCAACCAGTGACCAGTTTCAGCCTTAATCATAACCTTGATCTTAACCTTAATGACCAATAAACCATATCTGTCAATTTCAAATTTCCAGTTTCTAATTTCATTCCACAATCTTCAATTTGATATTTGATATTTGAAATTTAAACCAATGACCAGTATCCAGCATCCAGTAACCAGCAGCCAGTGCCTTTTTTACGATACTTCATTGTTAGATCCTGTATAAATATTAAAAGCAGATCAAGCGCAAAATTATGATAATTGACATAAAAACCCCAAGCCCGAAACCGGCAATTACATCGGAAATATAATGAATGCCCATCTGGGTGCGGGCAAACGCCATCAATGGTGAATAGATCAGAACGCCGTAACGGAAAACATCCGGTCCCAGGTATAATCCCAGTCCGAGTAAAAGTCCTGCTTTAGCGGCATGACCGGATGGGAAAGAATGGGGATCGGTTTTACGAACCAGTCCACCCCAGCTGCCAACCGGACGTTCCCTGCGGATGCTCCATTTGATGATTTGAACAACTGCGCCGGTTATGAGAATCGATAAAAAAAATATTTTACCCCAATGACTCCAGAAATTACCGCCACGCCACCAGATATATCCGAAAACCGGTATCGTTACCCAGCTGTCACCGGAGTGGGCTAACAGCGCAGCAAGTGACCGCACTTTTCCCCGCTTATCAACAATAGTAATGCGATTTGTCCAGTCCCGGTCAAGCTGCCGTAAGCGTTGCCAGTTCATCATTAATTATAATGTTTCCAATTCTTTTTTTACGATCTCATACTGAAATGGTTTGTCCACATCCATACCTGCTTCAGCGTATGGGCAGTTTACGAATGCTAAATCCAGATCGAGACGTTTGCGGATAAACCTCGAAGCTCGCGAGAGAGTCATTTGTCTGATAAGCAGTACTATCAGTGGCCAAATCCCTACAAGAGCTGCTTGTTTAATAGTGCTTTTGCGGGCTTCGGAAATTTTTGGGAGCGCCGGGTGTGCTCCTGCTGCAACGGATGGTCTAAAGATACCGAAATCACCGCCGCAAACCGCCATATCTTTAAGCCGGGTATAGGTGCGCCTGGATTCGGGATAACGATTTTTCATAACCTGTTGTTCAATAATCGGATAATATACGTCATGATCCGTTTGATCCGATATGCCAATTAGCCACTCGATCATTTCCGGGCGGATCAGGGGAATATCGTTACTGAGCCAAAATGTCCTTTGGCTATCTGGGTGAATTTCGAGGACTTTTGACGCACCAGCCTTAAAATTGTCAATCAGTCCGCCGGCGTCGGGAATATAATGGATCTGTTTTTGTCCACAATTAAGACCATCGTCCCGATTCAGCCCGATAATTATCACATCATCGATAGCACCGGCATTGGCAATAGCATCGAGTTCCCACTGGATCATGGGTTTTCCGGCCAGCTCCAACATGGCTTTACGTGTTCCCGGCGTTAAAATACCGGAGAGCAAACCCTCCTCTTTGACAATGCCGCCTGCGCTTATGATTGCATCCATGATTATCTCGCTGGTTTATTAATCATTCAACCGATGAAGTTGTGGTTCAAAATGGAGTTCATCGATCAATTGATTGAGCTCAGGAAGTGTTAAAGGTCGTTTTTTTCCGGAAACAGCAACAAAAGCAGCTTCCATCATATTGGTTCCGAAGCTGCGACCTTCCAGACAGGGAGTCGTTGTAATCATATACTTGACGCCCCTTTCACGGAAGAATTCGACATCCTCCGGAGTAGTTGTGTTCGTAACAACGATCTTGCCTTTCATATTTTCCGGCATATGATGTTTTACAAAGTGACAATCGCCCGCGATGACCGACGCCCAGTCATACCATTTTTCGAACTTCGGCTCATTTATTTCCTGTTTTTCACCGGTTGGATAAAGAAATTCAAATGGCATGCGACTGACAATCGGGACTGCAATTGCGGCGATTATTTTAACGCCTCCGACTGTGAAAACAGGCCATGGGATTCCTAACCCGAACATCAAATCGCCAAAGACACATTCCCAGCCGGCGTTTACAAAACCCATTGCCAGCCCCCAGCGGTCGGCTCCTGAAGTAAATAGTACTTTTTTCCGGATTATTTCCGAACCGATATGTTGTTCCAGGAAGGCGGCGGTGCGTCGCTCCAGCGTTGTTTTTAGTCCCAATCCATCCACAAACGGGGTTTTTCGGATGTATTGAACCATGGGTTTGACGGAATGAAGAGTGTAATATTTTTTATCTACCTGTAATCCGAGATCGGCGCCTCCTATGCCGAATGCGTCCACTTTTCCGTCCAGTTCCCGGAACAGCTCGGCGGCTTTCTTCATATCTCCGTCGGTGCCTATCCGTTCCAGGGAGACCTTTTCCCCAAGAAGGTCGATGACGACCTTTTTGTCCCGTTTTGAATGACCGATACTAACGCTGATGGCTTTTTTCATAATAGTCTCTCAGTTTATATAATATTTTTTTTAAAGTGCACTTACTTGTTAAGAATTATTAATCTAAAAGTCAATACTGGTGTAATCGTAAAAAGTATCAAAGCTGTCATTCCCTCAAGGAGGTCTCTGGTGAGATGAGGAGCTAGCGACGAAGAATCTGGTTGAAATTTGCGCATTGAGATAATGAGATTCTTCACCCCTTCTCACTCCGATTATAAGATACGGTGCATTTTGAGCATTATCACACTGCCATAGAATCTTGGGGTTCAGAATGACACATATAATCACTTTTTACGATTCCATCAATGCTGGTGTTTGTCATAAAACAGGTAATCTTTTTCGGTCAGGTTTTTTTAAACGGGCGATGCGTTTCTCGATGGAAGGATGACTGTAGAATAAAAATTCTACAACCGGATGCGGTGTACGGTCGGACAGATTCTGATCCGCCATTTTATTGAGACCGGAAATAAAAGGCTCCGGATTTTCAATCATACCCACTGCAAAATCATCGGCAGCCCGTTCATTGGCACGGGAATAGGCATTCTGAAGTGGCGCGGTGACAAACTGATAGATTATTAACAAAATTCCGATAAGGGGTAATGCAGCAATTTGAGCGGGATGATCAAAACGGAACAATGCCTGTGCAGCAGTGTAGGCAACGGACACCAAATACAGTCCCAGAAAGGTGATTATTGCACCAATAGTCATTCCTTTCCAGATGTGTTTTAACTTGTAATGTCCCAGTTCGTGGGCGAGAACCGCCAGAATTTCACCGGGTTCCAGTTTAGTTAGCAAAGTATCACCCAGGATAACCCGTTTTGATTTTCCGATCCCGGTGAAAGCGGCATTGGCTTTGCGGGTGGTTTTGCTCAGGTTGAATTGATAGACGCCTTCCAACTGTAAACCAACTTTCTTGCATAGTTTGG
>JAUVYH010000150.1 GCA_030603165.1 Fidelibacterota bacterium | reverse complement strand
AGCGCTCGGTACAATTAGAAATATTACGTTTAACAACATTAACATAAATACCGTAGATGGAAACTGTTTGTTTTTAGGAATGCCAGAGCAAAAGATACAGAACATTACAATCACTGATTTGAGAATGAGAGTAATTAATAGAAGCGACCTTTCAGATGACCATAAACCCAGGGGTACTCGAAAGTTGAAAAATATTGCTCCAAATGATTATGCACATATTTCTTCCCACTTTACATTCGCATACATAGACGGTTTAAATATCAGAGATTTAATAATTGAGGATGAAACACTTCATAATCGGTTTGAACGCAACTTTATATGGGCGCTGGAGGCAGATAATGTTGTTATTGAGGGTTTCCAACAGCAGCAAACAAAATATAACTCTAAGCAATCAGTTTTCAATTTTAAAAACTGTAAAAATATTTCGATTCGTAGCTGTAAACCGATATCGCCAAATACTGCATTCCTCGAACTATCAGGAAATTTGAGTAAAGATATTACTCTTTTTGGGAATGATCTCACAAAAGTAAAAAGGGGATTGATGTTATCAAAGAAGGTTAAAAAAGGAGCTGTTTATAAATTTGGGAATCGAGAGAGATGATTTTAAAGTCACTGAATCTGAATCTTATTGATAGAATTTAATTTTGTTATGTATTATTATCTCAATTACTAAGATCAAGAAATTTTTTATAGATGTTATTAAAGAAAATTCATTTATTGTGTGACAATCTCCACTCAAAAAGTTTTAACATTCTTATTAGTGGAATAAAAAGATGTTTGTTGCAGATAAATAATTTCATAAAATTTATTATAGTGGATATAGGGAAAAGATGAGAGTTTGTGCCGCAGGAGGTTACTATAGAAAAGATAAATTGAATTAGTTGCAGCAAGGCATTTTATTTATTCAGAAGGAGTTGAGTCATGGGGAAGAAAAATTTGTTTCTATTTTTGAGTTTGGGATTTTTGTTAGTATTTTCGATAGTTGATTTTGGATACGCTTTTGCCGAGTCGGAGGAGCAGCTTATTACTCCTGATCAGGAAATTAATCGGCAGATTCAGGGAATAGATATTACTACTATTGATTTCTTTGGTTTCAAACCGGATAGAGATGGTCTAAAAGTATTGCCTGTTCTTAAGCCTGGATGGACCTGGTTGGCGGCAAAAAATGTGCGATATAAAAATAGGAATATCAGTTTTTTCTGGTATAATGGATATATCTATACTGACTCGGATTTAAAGAGCAATTTTCGTCGTCGCAAATCAAAAAGGGATGTTTCATATCTTGTAAAGTCAAATAGCTTTCATATTGCATTTCAAAGTGAGAGTGGGAAGGATTCAGAACTTCTGATATTCATTGCTTCTCCAGAGCGAAAACAGGTTGAAATAACGATTGATAAATCGCTTGTTGGGATAGAAAAACGGCTTGTTTACAATCTTAATGCAGGAGAGGCGAAGTTTATCAGGATTGCGAGTGCGGCAGATAGACCCGAATGGATGCCAATGTACTTCAGGCAGGAAAAGGTATTGAGAAAGAAAGTTAGTCTTAATAGTGAGTGGAAATTTTGTAAAGATGATGTTTTAAATGCTCAGTTACAATCTACCGGTGATGCACGATGGGAATCTGTTACGCTTCCACATTCCTGGAATGCTACAGATATATTTGATAACCGCAATTTTAATGATGGATTGGATATTTATAGTTCATACTGGAGGGGTATTTGTTGGTATCGCAAGCAGTTCGGCTTAAGTGAGGAATATAAAGGCAAAAGGATATTTGTAGAATTCGATGCTGCTAATCAAGTGGCGGATGCCTGGCTAAACGGAGTTTATCTTGGTAAACATATTGGCGGGTATTTAGGATTTCATTTTGATGTGTCTGATATTGTGCGCTTTGATGAGCAGAATCTACTTGCTGTTAGGGTAGATAATAGGTATAACTATGACATTCCACCCCATATCGCCGACTTTGATATGATGGGAGGTATAACAAGAGATGTCCGGTTAAATGTTACTGAAAATGTATCTGTGAATTCAATTAAAATAACCGCACCTGATGTTACAAGAAAAGATGCTTTGGTGAAAGTTGTAACAGAGATTAGAAATGATTTTAATGATGCAATGGATATAATGCTTGTAACAAATATTGTAGATGCAGATGGCTTTATAGTTGCTTCGTTAGAGAGCGCCGAAACTGTTGAAAAGAATTCCATGCGAATATTCCAACAACAGAGCGGAACTATTTCTTATCCTAAATTGTGGTCGCCTTATGAGCCGAACCTCTACACTGTATATTCGCATGTTTACATTGGAGATAGTTTAATTGATGTATTTGAGTCGCCGCTTGGTTTCCGATGGTTTGAGTTTGATGCCCAGAAAGGGTTTTTCTTAAATGGTGAATATTTGAAGCTTAGAGGAGTAAATCTCCATCAGGACAGGTTTGGTATGGGTAGCGCAGTGCCTGATTCTCTACGTATAAAGGATATAGGTCTTCTCAAAAATATGGGAATTAATTTTGTAAGACTTGCGCATTATCCACACGATCCATGCCTCCTGGATGAGTGTGATCGGCTGGGAATAATTGTCTGGGAAGAGATTCCGTATGTGAATACAACAGGGCGTGAGAAATTTATTGAAAATACTAAGAATATGATGCTTGAAATGATTCACCGGGACCGAAATCATCCTTCCGTTGTATTCTGGGGAATAGGCAACGAGATGGCAATGGAAAGTCTTGCAAAAACGGAGACGCCCTACATAAAAAGAACATTAATGGCTCTAAATGACATTGCTCACAAGGAAGACCCGACCCGATTTACAGTGCAGGCACATAATGATGTTATTGATCCTTCGATAATTAAAATAACGGATGTTATAGGTTTTAATCGTTACTTTGGCTGGTATAACGGGACGTTTGGTGATTTTGGAAAGGTAATGGATGAAATCCATAAGGAGCAGCCGGATTTGAAAATTCTCATCAGTGAGTACGGTGCGGGCGCAAAACGAGGTTACCATGTTGAAGAGCCGAAGAGATTTGATTTTAGTGAAGAGTATCAATTGCTGTTTCACAAAAGATATTTGAAACAGATCAATGAGCGTCCATGGATCGGAGGCAGTGCGGTCTGGAACGGATGTGATTTTGCTTCGCAGGCTAAAACAGGAAACATCCCAAGAATCAACCAGAAGGGAATAATAGATTATAAGCGTATTCCGAAAGATACGTACTATTTCTATCAGAGCCGGTGGACTGAGAAGCCGATGATTTATATTGTATCTCATACGTGGAAATATAGAAAAGGTGCAAAAGAAGAGAAGAAGAAAATCCGGGTTTTGAGCAATTGTGATGCTGTAGAGCTTTTCCTTGATGGGAAATCTCTCGGTAACAGGAAAAAACAGAGGGGCTTTAACTGGGAAGTGAAATTTCACAGTGGAGAGAACCGGTTGAATGCTGTGGGTAAAAAAAATGGAATTGCCGTAACAGATGGATTGAGAATATTTTATGAGGTGTTGGAGTAGCTAAAAGCGCTATTGATATTGGCAGGGAAGTTCTTTCCGGCGTGTATTTTTATCGCTTGAATGTTTTTTCTACTTCGTTCAAAAAGTAATTTGATGAAACTAAAAAATCATTTTAATTAAATAGAGTGTAATATGAAAAAAGACAGTTTTGTAAAAAAGTCCTCCCGATACATCGGGATCATTCTGAGTGATAACGAAGAATCTCTAATTCCTTTACGAATAATATTATGGAGATTCTTCACTTCGTTCAAGAATGACATATTTTTCCCTTTTTACCTCAAAGAGATCCTCTTGGGACGAAACCGTCAAAAAATATTTATTGTTACTGCTTTGACAATGTTTGCTCTTTTCGCCGGCTGCAAACAGAAAGCCGATGTCAGGACTCCTCTCGAGGTTACTAAAACAGTGGCGAATAAGATTTTAAATGAGACTACTTTCGATTTCAAGTTTGTTCAACAGAAAACGGAACTTGGCGTTCAGTTTGTTGATTTCCATAAAACTTTTACTCGTTCCGAATCTGGTATCGGATATGCTCTCAGCTATATAATTAGTGAGAAAGATACAAGTATCCTGCTCGGGCTTAGCAGCGGTGGTAGAATAAAAATATGGATTAATGATAAATTGGCATTTCGTCGGACTGATGATCGGACTGCGGAAATAGGTGAGATTGCTTATGACCGTTTTACATTTCAAGATTCCTTTCGTGTTAAACTGAACAAAGGACCAAATAAGGTCTTAGTCAAGGTCGCATCAAATCCTGAGCAATGGATTTTCTTTTTGCGACCGATAACGTCGGATGGAGATGAGGGAGAAACCATATCTTTTTCACTGGATCCTGTTGCGCCTGAAATAACATTTGTGGATTGGCTTTGTGTTGGGACTTTTCCATACCCAACTGCTGGCAGCTCTCGTGAAAGTATGGATGTTGTATATCCTCCTGAAAGGGAATTTTGTGAATATTACAAATTCGAAGATCGTGTTTATTCCTGGGAGATTCCTAAGAGTAATATTCTTTTAGAATTGGTTATTGATTCTTCGAACACTTATAAACGCAGCTCTTATATTGATTGGAGATACGAAAATGGCGCAATGACGTTAGGGCTTCTTGCTTTGGCAGATGAAACCGGTGAAAAAAGGTATATTGATTATGTAAGGCATTTTTGTGAATTTGCTTTGGAGCGCTATGAATATTTCAAATTTCAATACCAATCATTGCATGCTTTTCGTGGTAGTTACCATAAGCTGTTTAGAAGGACAATGCTTGATGATACAGGCGCTCCTGCACTTCCTTTTGTTGAAATGTATACAAGGGAACAAAAGGTAGAATATGGAAAGTTGATCGAACAGATTGCCGAATATGTAAATAATCAGCAGGTTCGCCTGGATGATGGAACATTCTGCCGACCTGAGCCGGCGCCTATGACGGTCTGGGCAGATGACCTTTTTATGAGTGTACCTTTTCTGCTGCGAATGGGAAAAATCACAGGAAAGATGGATTATTTCGATGACGCTGCCAGACAGATTATCCAATTTTATGAAAAGTTATTTGATCATAATAAGGGATTGTTTTATCACGGCTGGTATGAATCTGCCGGACATACTTCTGTTGCACATTGGGGTCGAGCAAACGGCTGGATAATTTGGGCGGTTTCGGAAGCCTTGACTTATTTGTCTATGAATCATCCTGAATATCAAAAAGTCCTTTCGGTTTTCAGAAATCACGTCAGAGGTCTCTCTGAACATCAGGACCCTAGCGGTATATGGCATCAAGTATTGGATCATCCGGAATCTTATGAAGAAACATCGTGCACTGCAATGTTTGTTCTTGGGGTTGCGCGGGGTATTAACAATGGTTGGATTGAAGAAAAATATCGGGAAAATGCAGTGAGGGGATGGGAAGCGCTCAAAAGAAAAATTGATACTGACGGGATTGTTTATGGAACCTGCGAAGGAACAGGAATTGGTGATAATTTGGAATTTTATTTTAATAGATCGAGGTATGCAAATGATCCCCGGGGGCTGGGAGCTGTGATGATTGCCGGAATAGAAGTATCAAAGTTTTTTAAAGAATAGTTTCAGTTTGGATAGTAGAATATCTCATGGAAATACTAGCTGCAATAAAAAGATAAATAGCGAATAAAGTTTAAACAACGGAGCCTCTTGTAATGAGTTGTATAAAGAAATATGATTAAGTTCAAAATTTACTTCTTAAATTTTGCAATACTAATTGCTCTTGGTTCTTGTAGGAATTCAACGGTGGAAATTTCATTGAAATCAGAGTGTCTGAAAACACTATATGTTTTGGCGGATGCTCTTCTTGATTTACAAGTCACCGATACCCTTGACCAAAATTTTGGAGCTTTGAGTTGTGATCATTGTTCTGTTTATCATACTCGAGCCGGAGAGGCGGTTTTTCCATTCGCTGTTGCTTATAAACATAGCAGTAATGAGAAATATATAGTCGCTGCAAAAAGGTTGGGAAGATGGTTGATTGAACAGCAGCTTCAAGGAGGAGAATGGCGGGAGACTCCTGAGGAATGGACAGGTACAACTACGGATCAACTCCTGATGATGGCGCTGGCTTTCCCGATTATAAAGGATAATCTTACGGATAAAGAAAAGGAGTTATGGGAATTCTCGATTAGAAAAGCAGCAGATTATCTCGTTAGGGTTATGAGCCCGGAATTTGCCAGCATAAATTATTGTGCTACGACTACAGCATCTTTGGCGATGACGAGCAAGGTTTTTCCGGATAAACGATATTTGAAGAAAGCACAAGATTTAGCGATTCAAGTTGTTTCAAGAATGGACGAGGATGGGTTCATATCGGGTGAAGGCGGCAGAATTTATGGAATAAAATATGGTGTTGATGTTGGTTATGAAATAGATATGTCACTCTGGGGTTTGGGTTTATATGCTAAATCAACCGGTGATGAATTCGTGGATGATAAAGTAAAAGAATCACTTAAAAATCATCTATATTTTGTTTATCCAAATGGATCAATTGACGGTTCCTGGGGCATTCGGTCAAACAAATGGACTACTTATGGC
Organism: Fidelibacterota bacterium; assembly: GCA_030603165.1. GTDB lineage: Bacteria > Fidelibacterota > UBA2242 > UBA2242 > UBA2242 > UBA9312. The sequence continues at coordinate 1,461 of JAUVYH010000150.1, read as the reverse complement.
AGTAAAACCGCTGATGGATGCCAAATACTTTTCAGTCTCTATGCGAGCGAAGATTCACGTTATCGTGCTGCCGCAATCCGCAATTTAGAATATTTAAGAGAGATGATCAAAGATGGGTTAATCGGGTACGGTCCTTGCTATTGGGATATTTTTGACGAATCATGTATTTACCCTACATTTGCGAGGGCAAAGAATCTTGCAATGGCGATTGAATTAGGAGAACAAGACCCGGGAGAGACGCCACCTTTGCCAACGGATCAGGAAGGCTGGGTAAAATATTTTCCGACCGTAGATGTCGCTCTTGTTCGTTCGAAAAATCTAATGACCACAATAACGGCGTATGGATATAAAGATGTGAAAAGAGGAGAAAAAAGCAAATACATGTACAGACCAACCGGTGGTTCGATTTCCAATCTTTGGGTGGAGGGGCATGGTTTCTTACAAACGTCCAGCCAAACTGAATACCATCGATGGGAACCAATGCATTTTCCGGAAGTAGGCAAAATTTACTGTCTTACGCCAAGAATTGAATTTGAAAATGAAAATGGGTATTTCACTAATCTATATGAGTTTGATGGTAGAATCTCAGTTGATACGGATGATCAGGCAGCTGCTTCTATATCCACCTCAGGAGAACTGCGAGATAAAAACCAATTTCCGGGTGGAATTGCTTATACTTTAACTCATACCATTTTAGATGATGCGATTGAAAAGACAGTTAAACTGAAATATCTTGGAGCAAAACAAACAGTAAGAATTGTAGAGCCAATAGTTTGGCAAGCGAATATGAACTTCATACTTGGTGATTCACATACTGTGTTCATTCGTGGTGGTAAGCGAGATTTTCGTTTTGAGGTTTTAAAAGGGGATGTCGAAGTTGAATTGGGGAAGGATGAATATAGATACTGGTCCCCGTTTCCTTCGCTAAAGTGCTATCCGATAGTAATTAATGTCGCTCCAGGTGAAAATTTTACTCAGGAGATTAAATATAGGATTTCAATAGTAAGATGAGTATAAATTGAATTTTGCAAATCAATGGGAGGTAATATGAAAAAGTATCTAGTGCCAAGAATGTTAGCTGTATCCTTTGTTCCTATAATTATTATCACTTTAAGTGTATGCTCGAGAGTATCAGATACTTCTGCGATTATTAAAGGTCCTTATTTACAAAATGTAAGGGCTGATGGTATAACGATTATGTGGGAGACAAAGAATCCTGCTACTGGAAAAGTTGTTTTCGGAAAATCCAGATCGCTTAGTAATGAAGTTTTTGAAACGGATTCAACAACCATTCATGAGATAATGCTGGATGAACTGAATGTCGAAACAGAATACTATTATCAAGTTATTTCAAATAGCACGAAAAGCAAAGTCTATACTTTTAAAACAGCAGTTGATAGGGATTCCCCTTTTACATTTGCAGTTTATGGTGATAACAAAAATGGTCCTCATAATCATAAA
>JAUVYH010000108.1 GCA_030603165.1 Fidelibacterota bacterium | reverse complement strand
GTTCTGTTCCAATGCAAATTCCGTAGGTTTGGCTGCCGATCTTTCTTCAACGCCTACAACAGGTCCTACGAGTTCAGGACTCCATCTTTCAGCGTATTCAGAATACCAGTTCAAATCACCAAGCGGTTTGCCGTCGGTTCCCACCAACGCAGAGTTGCCAACGCGCAGATCCAGTGGTATCGGCCAGGTCAGCGCCGGATTGGGCTGCGGATCACCTTCCACCGGGCAATAAGGATAAATTAATGGCTCAGAAGCTCCCTCCCTTAAGGCATCGTGCAGATAGGCGATAAAGTTCTCCATCTGCTCCGGAGTCTTCCATTCACCGACGAATTGGGGTTCGCCATCTTCCTGCCTGCTATAAGTGCCTTCTTCTTTCAAACCTGGATAGTTCTCGTTATCAGCAAACATAGCTGCAGTTCTGTCATTCATCCACAAAGCGCGATCAACTGAATCAGCGACAGTTGCCCAATAGTTAAGTATTTCATCTGTCCAGCCATAATAATTGTTCAGAACTTCCAGTTTACGATGGCTTTCTGCCTCTGAGATGTCAATACCTTCTCGAGCAGCATAAATTGAATCTAAACCGGCATACGCTGTTAATGTATCAATATTAATAATGCCCCAGGTTAATGCGTCAGGATCCTGACCATGTTTATATTCTTCTTCTTCACCCCAGCTATTTGCATTGTAGATAATGTTATTACTTACGACGGCATCAGTCCACATAGTGCCATAAAAGGGATATCTCACTTCATTGATGATGGTATTGTGGTCAATAATACCGGGTCCATAATGTATGTCCTTACGAGCCCCAACACTAAGAGACCAGGCGCCATTATTGATGGAGGTATTGTTTTTGATGACTCTATTTTTACAATTTTTACCGCCAACAAACATACCCCCTATACCGGGTTTGGCTTTCAGACCCAGACAGTTCATACCGAGATTGTTGGTAAATGTGATGTCGTTATAAATCCCAAAATTTTTTCCACCCATCCTGCCAAACCATTCGAAATAGCAGCCATCGATAACAATATCTACGCTATCCGCTTTTACCTGAACACCCGTTACAACTTGTGAACATTCCCCTAGAACCGGAGCTTCAATGTCCGCGCCACAAAAATAGATATGCTTTAGAGTAATCGGGCCCTTATTTACGATCAGGTTTTCGGGGAATTCGTTGTTAAGATCGGTGGCGCCTATGACCAAAGGCGGCGCATGTAATAAATCCGGTTTTTCAGCAACGATATTGAGATGCCGAGCTGTGCTAATTGTATGAGATACTTTGTAGGTTTCGTTGCGTGCCAGTTTAAATACTTTAACCGAAGTATCATTAACCGCATCATCAAGGCTGAATCCATAATCTATCCACTTGTTTAGTGCGTCAAAAGCCTCGCCGCCATAAGTGGGAAACACCATCAGTGTATCTCCTATAATGATAACATGTTCAGTTGGCGGCACGATTTGAGCAAACAGAGACCCGCTCATTATTACAACAGCCACTAAAAGAACAACTATTAACTTTATCTTTGTTTTCATAATTAAATCCTTTCTCATAAATAATTGATTAAATTTTTAATTTACATGTTATAACTAATCTGATCTACGGTCCTCTTATCATTTTTGCCTCCTTATTTTAAACTTTCTCTTTTATTCCGTCCCTATCCGCAGGATCCCGTTGGGGCGGGACTTTTTAACTTTTGGAGATTCGTTCATGCCCTACGGGACATTGATTTTTACCCACTCAAAACCTCCTTGTCCTAATTTCCAATTTCCAATTATTTCACATCTTCTATGTTTAGTTTCTACTCAACAAAAATTGGTTTGATCACTTCACATTTCATATTTATTCAATAATCCAAAAATCTGTGTCATCCGCTTAATCCGTGATTCAGACAACTACACCACCACACACCCACCAAAACCAATTTGGCTACGCTACGCTTCGCTGAAAATTGGTTTGATCATTTCATAATTCATTTTTAAAATTTGTATCTTAATCCAAGAGCGACGCCGATACCGCTATAACTCTCAACGGTCGGCCATCCTGAACCCTTGTTGATGACGACATATCTGGATTGTCCGATATTTGTAATATTACAAAAGGCATTCAATCCATCTATCGGAAGCTTCTGTCGAATGGCAATATCATAATCATACCGCCCGGTGGTAAATTCGCGATAGTTTTTATAGTATTCAGCTCTTCTGAACAGATTATCCGTATACTTCATCGAGGCTCGAATGGAAAAACCCTTATAATCGTAACCAATGCTCAGATTCAATAGATCATCCGCTTGATCGATCATTCGGGATGTGTAAAAAGTATCTGTATACACAGTCTCCAAAATTTCTGTAATTATCTCTTGACCAAACACTACCGTCGTGTCGTAACCAACGATTACTTGAGACTTGTCAACAATCGGATATTTCGCCTCTGAGCTCTGTTTTGTAAAGTTTACGTTTAACACCAATCCTTTTAACAATCCGGGCAGATACCAGAAATTGGACTGCCACTCCAGTTCTATTCCTTGCAGAAATGCGTCTCTAGGATTGTTCATGGTCCAGTTAATAGTGTTGCCAATCATTTCCGCTCCGGGTAGGCCGTCAAAGTGTTCTGTGATATAATCAGGACCACCCAATTGATTAAGTGGGATTATGCCGTGATCAAATATCAGGTCTTCAATCTCTTTTTTAAAGCCGCCGATTGTAAAAAGACCCAGTTTGTTGCCATAAAAGGAAAGATAGAGATCAATATTTTTAGAAAGCGCCGGTTCCAGGTAGGGATTATTATAGGAGAGAGACTCTGAGCTTATTCGCCATTTGGGGATAAAGGCTCCAAATCTCGGTCTGGACAGGGTGTGTGTATAACTGGTCTTAACATTAAACCGGTCGTTTGGACGATAGATGCCGTGGATCATTGGCAGAAAAAACTCATTTTCCCGTTTCCGTGTTACGTGAAAGTTGGCTATCTCCCGGTGGGGTTGATACCTGGTTTCCTCCAGATACGGGACACGCCAGGCGGTGTATTCGGTTTGATTGCGTTCATATCTTAGACCGGTAATAAATGTTAGTTTTCCAAAAAGTTCAATTTGAGGCATAATATAAGTAGCCAGATAATCTTCTGTACCGTGATAATCACTACCATACGAATCTCCCATTATATGCCAATACCAATCTCCTGATTTAAAAAATTTATGTAATTCTTTTATTTTATCCATATCCGGCATATTATAAAGAGAGTAATCACCTAAGAGTAAATCATCCTCGCTATAATCGTAATCCACTACTAATTTACCACCAAATTGACTAGTTATGTAATTTACGTCCGGTCTAAAATCAGTGAAATTATCCGGCATCCATTCGATATCAGATTCAAACATAGCCTGTATTACATCACTCTGGGCGGGGCCAAAGCTTATTTGGTAACTGTTATAGTCATACTCTTTTGTCTGATGTTTATATTTACCCCCCATTTTTAAATCAATTCCCATCCAGTCTGTGATATCAAAACGTTTCTGGACATCAAAATTTGTCGAAAATTGGCTGTTTTCAGAACATTTGGTTTCGTTTTTTACGTTTTTTAAAGTGCCGTTTCCTATATTAAGTTCCTCACTGATTCTATGTTCAGGGATTTCGATCGGAGGCATATACCAATGATCTACTTCTTCCAGTTCATAGGGAAAAATAATTCCAGCAGAAAGCCCTTCCGGCTGATCGTTTTTAGAATGCGCATAAGAAACGCCGGCATTCAATTTATAATTGCCGACATAATGCTCAATTTTTAATGCATTATTCAGAACTGTTTTATTACTTTGATTGAGATCAAGAGAATTAGTAATCTCCCGATCGTGAAAATTTGCCTCGTGTGCGGTCATTTTATTATCTGATGTGCTGAAGAAATTGCTAAATTTAACTTTGGTTATATTAGTTGTATAATCCATCACCAGTGAAGCGCCAATACGGTTTTCCATCAATTTATCGATATCATGCAAATTCAAATTGTTGACAGCCATCTCTTTTTTCCCATCAATGATTGCCTCATAATAATTTGCGGTCATTTTATCACTTGCGCTATGACCCCGTTCAAACGACACCTGTCCTAACACGCCTATTAAATTATGATAATACCGATTACTTCCAGTCAGGATAATTTTGGGATTTGCGTAGGACTCGCTCAGCGTATTGTATCCGTTCTGCGTCAATATGTTCAATCTGGGTTTTTCCGGCGCTTCTTTCATGATCAAATTAACCGTGCCACCAATTGCGTCCGCTTCCTGATCCGCCATGGCTGATTTGGTCAATTCAATGCCGCCCAGCATATACTGCGAAATCATGCCCAGCCCGCTGCTGCGCTCTTCATGACTGGTGGAAGCCATTTCGACCCCGTCAATCTGGATTTTGTTATAATGCGGCGATAAACCGCGGATCACCATCTGATCGTCACGCAATGAAACTCCAGGCAAACGACCGACCGCTTCAGCAGCGCTGGCTTCGGGTATCTCCTGTATCCGCTCCGCAGAAATAATATTTTTAATATTGTTTGCTCTAATTTGCTGGTTAATGGCTTCGTTCTGACCTGCCGCCTGTGCAGTGACAACTACTTCTTTACCTTTTAGGGTTTGGTGTTTCAATTCTACATTAATTACTGTCACTTCACCAGGTTGTACGGATATATTGACTGTCTTTCTCTGATAGCCAATATAAGTTATCGTAAGCTTGTAATCGCCAGTTGGGATACCCGCAATAATGAATTTTCCTCTTAAATCAGTTGCAGCGCCGGTCGGATTAGGGGTATTAATAATTACATTTCCACCAGGCAGCGCTTTACCTGTTGCAGCATCAGTGACTATACCTGTAACCGTGGCTCCGTAAGCAGCGCCGGCAAATAAAAAAATTATCATAAACAACAATAGATAACATTGATTCTTTGACAATTTCATCATTTTCAACTCCTCTTTTTTAATAATGTTCTGTTCAATTTTTTGTAAATATTTTTAAATTTTTTCTTAAAGTATCAAAATCACTATTTCCACTATATTTCGAAATAACTGAACTTCGGTTTTCCAAAGTCAGTTTCATTTGTCCATTTTTGATAATTATTTTATCACCAGTTGGATGACATACTAAATACTGCTTTTCCCCTCTTTGAAATCCTGTAATGTTCATTTCCACCGGTTTATCTTCCCAGTTAAAAACCGCAAGATAACAACCATCTTCGTTTTTGCCCAGGAAAAATGATGGAGCATCATTTTTACCTTTTGCATTGTTCCACAAATCAATGGGTATAAACTTATCACAGGACGATATTGAGAAGGTTTTTTCCAGAAGCGCTTTACGCTCATTTCTCAAAATCTGCAAATTATCACTGGCAAGTTTTGTACTGCTAAAAAGCGCTGAATAATCAGCCCACATTTTTGCTTCATTTAATTTTAAATCGCCGCCGCATTTATGCCGACCAGGCTGGACTTTTTCATCTTCATCATCTTTATTTCGAAATACAAGATAATCTGCATCACAATTAAATACTTTTTTGTGAAGGTAGTAATTACCGCCATTCTGCAAACAACGGGATTGATAAAAATCAAAAGTCGGACTAATATCGCCACCGGTTCTCATCCCATCAACAAAACCGATACATGGTCCAAAAACAGCAGAACAACCAAGAAAATAGGCATCATTTCCGATGGCTTCTTTTATTGCAGTCATTCCAAGACGAAATCGTTCAATGCCGGTCAGTCCGGGAAGAAAACTCTGTATACCTTTCAAGTCCGGATTCACCTTCATGATAAATTCTTTCAGCCCGTAGCGCATAAAGTCGATTTTAAAATATTTATAACCCCAGTCATTTTTTATTGTTCTCAAAACATGTTTTATATAATCACGGGCGCCCGGATGTGAATAATCAAAATAGATATAATTCATATCCCGGTCGTATTTTTCTTTATGTGTAACGATTATTTTGCCGTTCTCGTCTTTGAGAAAATATTCGGGATGTTCCTTTGCAATGTCGGATGCTGAATCGGCTCTGAAACCGTCCAGATGTATGCCGGGGGTATAGCCATTTTTCTCGATGAATTGTGCTATTCCTTTCATTCCATCGGAGAGATCGGATCTGGGACTTAAATAATCTCCCCGCTCAGTCCACCACCCTCCATCAATCTGGATTAAATTGGTAGAACTATCTAATTTCGATATCTCCTTAACATTATTATATATATCTTCTTGAGTAAATCCTCTTCCATAGTAATCCCATGTCGCCCAACCTCTAAATTCTGCATCTTTTACCTGCCTTATGTTGTTTTCCCGGGCAATCGCTACAGCAAAGTCATCTAAAACATCCTGCCAGTTATCTCCTTGTATGGTAATAATTTTTTCAAAATGAATCGCATCTTTAGATTTAAGTTGTTTGCCTTCAGCGTCTGCGGTAATGATAATCGAATTATCTTTATAATGTATATAAGGCAAAAATATTTTCCAGGAAAGAAACCCTACTAACGAATAGTCTTTTTCGCCATTTCTGAACATTAAGAACATTCCGCTTTTGATATCTTTGCCTGATACTTCCGAAATTAAATACCGTTGAATCGGTGTACGCCCCATACATGTTCCACCAGCAAGCAACTCAGTTTTTGGATTTATTTTTGCAAATGGGGTGAAATTAATTTCAATATCCCGAAGAGTTAAAAGAGTATTACCGGTATTGGACAGCGTGACATGGTAATATTGTATTCCTGTCTTCCCTTTTTGCTTTGAGACGGAAGTCACAATGGCTTCTGATGCAGGAAAGGCAATGATTTGAATATCAATAATGTCCGTTCTTTTATTACAGCCTACTATCAGAATAATAAATAATCCGGTTAGAATTCCAAGTCTAAAACATTTTTTTAACATTAAACTCTACCTCATTGGTTTTTAAAATTCGATATAATAAAACATTTTTGATAACTGCATATCTCATTTTACATGCACATCAATTGGCCAGCCCTTAAATTGTTCTTTGTCTCCCAATTCCGTTTTGGCATTCCAGGGCCAGCATTCGATGTGGAATATTTTTTCCTTCTTATTCACTCTCACAAGCCCAAAACCATCGTTATTAAAGCCATAGCGTCCGTCAATCATTTTTTTGCCCAACACCGGATTGCCAACGGCGTACATGGTGAACTTATTACCGAAGCCGTCCTTAAAACCGCCGGTGTAAGGCGGTTGCCCCGCTTTGTGCCTAATGCCTAACTTTTCCGGATAAAACCAACGACTGTAATAATTTCCAGTGGAAGGAACGCAAAATTGATAGCAGCCGTCGTCATAATCTTTAATGCCAAGCTTCGCTACATAAGGCAGGTGTTGATCGCCGCCGATAACAATTGCGGAGGCCCCCGCTAATATTTTGATTACCTGATCCCGTTTCTGTTTAGGCCAGCCGCCGCTGTCCAAGTCTGTATCCATCTTTCCGCCGGCGCCGTGCGGTTCTGTATGCGCGCAGATAAAAGGTCCCTGGCTGATGCATACTTTCATCATCCCATCTTTTTGATCAGCTGCCCATTTTTCCAGAAATTCCATTTGCCGATTTCCCAACAATACCGCATCATCCGGAGTTTCTTTGGCAACATCATAATCGGGATCAATTACATGACCGTCCTTAAAAACTTGTTTACCACCATTTGTATAGGGATAGGTTTTCGGCAGGCAGACACGCGGGCTTGATTTAAATTTCCGATCTTCGAGAACCGCAAAACTCACCCTGCCGTAATTGAAACCGGTATAATAAGAAGTAATTCCCTGTAAAAGAGGAGTTGGATCATACGGGTCAGGATTGTGTCCGCATGCTACGCGCTGTACCATGTTTACAAATCCCGGATCAAAACTAAAACCGCCATTATCCACATAAAATGGGTAACCTTTGTTGGTTTTAGGATTATTACGCATACCTCCCATACCCCAAATATTACCATGGAACACATCATGATCGTCTACCTGCACAACTGAAGGGATTTGCCGTGTCAGATCGCTAAAAGTCAGGAACCAGATATACCATTTCCAAAGGAAATCCAGTTCCGGTATCTTTCCGTCAATATCTTTGGCAGTAGGCATATTATCATAAATTTCATCCCCGGTGAAAAACAAAATATCGGCGCCAAGTTTAACCACATTTTCCACAATTTTTCTCTGCGGCATCCAGATATTTTCCGGAGTCCAGCGGCCAACGCCGGGTTTGTCGTCCGTATTAAACCAGATTCCACCTTCATAGGCCTGCCGGCTCACGGGAGACATACCGGTAAAAACAGCCAACGCTAATTCATCTTTATCCTCCGGGTTTTTACGAATTTTGCCCTCATAGGGGCGATATGTTTCGCCTTCATTTTTATAGATGATGCGAAAATCATAGTCCCTGGTGTCATCCCAGCCGGGGATCCGAAAAAGGCAGGAATAGCCGGGCGAAATGATTTTCTGCTCCGAACTCTTCTGCCATTCAGCTTTTTTATCCGATGACATGCGGTATTCCAAAACAGCTGTCCGGGAGTCGGCAAAACCGAGCGGCATAAACTGTGCAGTGAGTTTTAGCTGATTTTGGCTTAGTGAATACAGCACACCAATAACCGGTCCAATGTTGTGTTTTGGATGAACAGCGATTTTCTTACCGCTCATGCGGATATCGCTAAACCAGAATCTTGACCCGTGTCCTTTTCCCATTGGCGAAGAAATCAAAGCGACAGAACCCAGAATATCCGATTCCTTTTGGTTACGTAAAACAATGGCGCCCAGATTGTCTCCGGTTATATCATCCCAGGCTGACAGATAGAGATCGAATGTATTTTTATTAGCCGGCGCCGCAATTAGGTCGAGTTGAATATCATCCCATAGATTACGTTTTTTGGTATTATTCCGGACTACTCTATATTTTAAATCAGGATAGATTTCGGAAGACACTTCTTCATGATTACTCTTGAAATGTAGTTTTCCGTCCATATCCATGACACACAGAATACCGCCACCCTGTCCGGGCCCGGCGAAAACCATAGCTGCTGCCCGGTAATCCAGTTTGCCCGCCCCGGCGCCGACGAGAAAGCCACTGAAGCCATTTCCGTTATTGGCTTCCAGTGTACCCATGCGCATTGAAAGATGAAAACTTTTTTTCCCTTTAACAACCTCGCGCGTTATAATATGCGCTGTGCGCAGCGGTTGTCCAGCGCTTGACTGAAGACACTCGATCTGTCCGTAGCGTATCTGCCAGTCTTGCAACCGGTTCGCCCAAAAATCAGGCCCGAGCCAGGATCTCTTCTTCTCTGCAGGCAAATTTACTAATATACTTGTTTGATTTTTAATCTTTATCGTAAAGTCGGGAACCAATTGCCCCGAATTTAAAACAATTTTCCCTTTTGCGGAATCGAAGCTAACAAATAAAACTCCGTTTGTCGGGACAGGTTTTTTCAAATAGACTGTAATTGTCCGATCTTCAATTTTAATCGTTTTCCTGGTAATACTTAAATTTTCTTTAGCGATGCTGCCATCAAAATAGACATGCTCAAGCGATAATCCACCTCTCGCTTTTTCTACAGGTTCAATAAAGTATAGTTTAAGGACATCCGGTGCGGATGCATCAATCGTTCCTTCCACCGAAAACGAGAAAAACGCGTTTTCACCTTTAGCAAAACAGATCGTAATTAAGAACAAAACTATAATAGTGCCGCGCAAACAATTTTTGAAGTATCGCATACCCTTTTTACCTCATATTAAAAATTTATCCGTTTCTGTTTACCTGAAAGCCAAACCCTAAGAAACAGCAAAAACATAGCTATTTATCTGATTTCTTTGGAGACATTTTCCAATATTCAAAATTTGATTCCGTACGAGCTTCCTGAAAAATATTCTTCACTTGCGCGATCAGGTCCGGCCGATTTTGGGAAACATCATGCGTTTCACCTATATCCCGCTCAAGATCGTACAATTCGATTGGTGTATTCACATCATTCCGAACAGCCTTCCATTTACCAATCCGCACTGCCTGCATAAATCCCTTTTCTTTATGCTTGAATTCCCAGTACAGGTATTCATGTTCTGGTTGCGGTTTGCCTGTTAAAACAGGTAAAAATGGAATTCCATCAGTTTCTACCGAATTCTTGACTCCTGCGATGTCGCAGGCAGTGGGCAAAAAATCCCAGAAAGCGGAAACATGATTGCTCGTTGTGCCTGCTTTTATCGTCCCCGACCACCAAGCAATCATCGGCACACGGATACCGCCTTCATATAAATCACGCTTAATTCCGCGTAATGCGCCGGAACTTTTGAAAAACGCCGGATCAATTCCGCCTTCGCTGTGCAGTCCATTATCAACTAGTAAATATGACATATTCAAACATATATTCTCCTTCTCTAATTTAAAGATAATGATGCCTGACATCAGAATTAAGTTATTTAACGTTTTTAAAACGTTTCCAATAACATCCTTTCCTTAAATTTTTTTGTTGATTTTGGTTATTTTTTTTTATATCCTTAAGAGACATGACAGCCATAGACAAAGAAAAAATCATTAAACAAATCCTTCAATATCCCATATTTACACAAAGCGAAAAGCATGCAAAACTGCTGCTTTACCTGGCCGAATGTTCCGAAAAGCAATTTGTGCCTTCTGAATCTGATATTGCTGCACATATTTTCGGACGGCATCAAGATTTTGATCCTACGATAGACGCTTCGGTTCGTGTACTTATATGTAAGTTAAGAAAAAAGTTAGGTGAGTATTACAAGGACAAAGGGAAGCATGACAAAGTCCAACTGACTATACCGAAAAGGCAATACTCTCTCGAACTTGTTAAAAAGTCGAACAAAGAAAAAATCATAAAAAAATTACTGCAATTTGTATCACTTGTAGTCATCATTGTATTGAGTATTTCACTTCTGTGGCTTTTCATACAATACCGTGAAATTCGAAAGATTTTTCCAGAAACCACTTCCATTGGGAAAAATAATTTCATTTTCAGGGATTTTGTAGACAATGAAAAATCAACGATTATGGCAATTGGTCATATTTTTGCATACTGTGAATATCAGGACGAATACAATTGCTTTCGCATTGTACGCAACCGGTTGATCAATTCCGATGCTGCTTTATCGAAATATATGGCGCAATACAATATTCCTGAAGAAAATATATGGATGCCGACCTGGGATATTATACCCAAATATACATTGATATATTTCGGTTTAATCCACTCAATGTATCAGCCTACGTCTCGTTCACTGACCACGAAGGTATCCTCAAAATTGGCATGGTCGGATTTTCGTGACAATCATATTATTTACATTGGCCATTTTCACAACCTTGGTAAACTGGCCCAGTTGTATCAGTCCAAATATTTCTATTCTCCCAGCCAAAATACCGACTACTCAGAGTTAATCTCTAAACTTGCTAAAAATATGAAAAATTATGCACCTTCTGAAGAAAATATAGCTCAAACCGCACAGAACAACCAGATCGATGTGCTGTTTTCTCTTTATTATCAAAATACACAAAATGATTCGATACAAGATATCTATAAA
>JAUVYH010000155.1 GCA_030603165.1 Fidelibacterota bacterium | reverse complement strand
AAATTGCCAATAAACAAGCCGAGCATTTGAGCAAAGACGCCGAGCGTAAAGTCAAGGAAGCCGGTGAAAAATATATGATATTTTATAAAAACCTGACGCCGACAGTTTATACATCGGTAAAAGATTCCGGCGTGCAACTGGCAATTCGCTATTTGTGCGAACCGAAAAACCGGCGTGGTATCCAGCAGACTATTTGGGAGGATATCCTGGATAAGTTCGATGCCGCTAATGATATCGATTTTGCCTATCCGACAACACGTTTTTATGATAATACGACAGAAGGGAAAAGGAAACTTGATTCAATTGGGAGAAAGCCATGACGGTAATAATAAAACCTGTCCAAAATAAGAGCGATCTTAAAAAGTTTGTCCAATTTCCTTTTGGTCTTTATCGAAAAAATCCCTGTTGGGTGCCGCTACTCAAAAAGGAAATCTTTAGCACACTCAATCAGAATATAAATCCGGCTTTTGAGAGTTGTAATGCAGAATATTGGCTGGCATACCAGGATGGCAAAATCGCTGGTCGGATCGCCGGAATCATCAACCGCCGGCATAACGAATATACCGGCAAAAAACAGGCGAGATTCGGTTGGGTGGATTTTATAGATGATCCGGACGTGTCAGGAGTATTATTTAAAGTCGTTGAACAATGGGCAAAAGATAATGGCGCCGAGTCGCTGCATGGTCCCCTCGGTTTCAATGATCTCGATCAGTCGGGGATGTTGGTAGAAGGTTTCGAAGAGCTGTCGACGATGGCAACGATCTACAATTATTCTTATTATCCTCAACACCTGGAAAAACATGGTTATCAAAAAGAGGTGGACTGGGTTGAATACAAAATCCGGACACCCAAAGAAATTCCGCCTCAAATCGACGATTATGCAAGTCGAATTGCCCGCCAGCAGGAAGTGCATATTGTGGAAACCCACAGCAAGAAGGATATACTGCAATATGCGCGGGAGATCTTTGAACTTTTCCAGGAAACGTATAAAGTATTATACGGTTTTGTCCCGCTAAGTGAAAAACAGGTTGATGATGTTGTTCAGAAATACTTTAGTTTTATTCACCATGAATATGTTACGCTGGTTGCAGATAAAAATAATAAACTTGTGGCATTTGGAATTACCATGCCGTCATTGTCAAAAGCATTGCAAAAAGCCGGAGGTCGGCTGCTGCCCTTCGGCTGGTGGCATCTGATGCGGGCAATGAAGCATTGTGATGTCGTAGATTTTTACCTGATCGGCGTTAAACCGGAACTGCAGGGCAAAGGCATTCCCGCCCTGATCCTGAATAAGATTGGTCATACATTCCTTGAAAAGGGAATAAAATATGCCGAATCAAATCCCGAACTGGAAGTGAACACTAAAGTACAGGCACAGTGGAAATTTTTCGAGCGCCGACAACATAAAAGACGACGCTGCTATGTGAAAGCATTGAATTCGAATAACTAAATCCGGATTATATTAAGTTGTAAAGAAACGAGAGAAAAAATGAAAAAATATTTAGTTGCTACGGCATCATTTCTCATAATGATCTGTATTGGCGGCGTTTATGCATGGAGCATTTTTGTTCCGCCCTTGAAAGCGGAGCATGGTCTCACAACAGCATCTACACAGTTGATATTTGGTTTTACTATCGCCATGTTTGCTATTGCGATGATTTTCGCCGGTAAAATCGAAAAAAAACACGGACCAAAGATTACAGCTCTTATCGGAGCGTTTCTTTTTAGCATGGGATATTTACTTGCGTCGTTTTCCAACGGTCGGGTACTGATACTCCTTATCAGTATCGGCATTTTATCAGGAGCGGGAATTTCCTTCGGATATGTTTGTTCACTGGCGACTCCTATAAAATGGTTTCCCCGTTACAAGGAACTAATCACAGGTTTATCTGTTGCAGGTTTTGGGGGCGGCGCTATCTTACTTTCCTTTCTGGTAAAATATTTCTTAGGAAACGGATTACCTGTATTGACGATATTTCGTATAGTGGGAATCGGTTATGGCATTGCTGTTTTTCTTAGCGCTCTTATGTTTTCTGTCCCTGAAGAAATAAATAAAGAACCAATTGGCGCATCTCAAAGTATCACAGAATTAATCAGTGATTCGAAACTGTGGGCGCTCTTTTTAGCTATGTTTGCCGGTACTTTCGCCGGTCTTCTTGTTATTGGAAATCTAAAACCCATCGGATTATTTTATGGTGTAAATGAAGCCTATGCAACTACGGCAATCAGTTTCTTGGCAATTGGCAACATGATAGGAAGAGTATTTTGGGGATATATCTCTGATAAACTTGGAGGTAGAAGATCAATCATTATTGCGCTTATTTTGCTCTCATTTTTTACAATAATGCTGCTTCCGGGAGCACAGAGTAATATAGCATTTCTGTTTCTTCCCTTTCTTGTAGGCTTGGGTTTTGGAGCTAATTTCGTTCTGTTCGCTACTGAAATATCCCATCTTTATGGCGTCAACAAGTTAGGTGTGATTTATCCCTATGTCTTTTTATCATACGGACTCGCCGGTATCATTGGCCCATCGGTTGGCGGCTGGTTTTTTGACGTCATGCAATCTTATACGGTTCCCATCATTCTCTCGGCGATAATTTGTTGCTGCGGTGCGATAGTATTTACTGTCCTGATTCCGGTGAATAAAAAAAGTTAATTATGAATTAGGAATACATTGATAAAATGAAATATAGCCAACTTAAAATAATTTCTATAATCAAAGAATTCCCATAGGTTTGCTTTTCTTCTGGCTGCGGGGTTGTACTCCGTAGCCAATTGCTCCGGAGCCCCGGAACGAGTGGAAGAAAAGTCTCAACAAGAAAATCCTTGTAAAAAAGAGTGTTTACCGGTTCGTCAGATTTTTTAGAGACAAAAATTGTGGGGGAAAAATTATCAGGTATTGACAATTCGATCTGGTTTTTGGTAACTTAAAGAAGACAAGGAGGAAATGATATAAAGTTAAAAGCAATCTTTTTGATTCCTCTGAAAATCAATTTTCATTGACTATTCGGAACATATTTGCAATTTTGACGTCTATAATTAACAGATGCTTAATATGATTGCCATATCTACAGGAGGAAGTATGTCTGCTAAAAGGCATTTTACGTTACGATTAGCATTCATTGCAGCGGCGTTGCTATGTCAGCTGAATGCCCAGTCAAATCTCAGGATTGCAGTCCTGGATTTTCAGAACCTGACCGGGCGCGAGGAAATGAAATTTCTCGAAAAAGCTATCTCTGAGATTTTAATAACGGATCTGACACTTTGCGATAAAATCACTATTGTTGAACGATCACGGATGCAGGATGTGCTGGATGAAATGCAGCTTGCCCTGTCCGGCGTGATTGATGAAGAGACGGCAGTGGAAATTGGGACGATGGCGGGGGCGAATGCCATTTTGGTGGGAAGTATTACCGTAGGTGGTGAAATGTACCGGATCGATTCCAGGCTGGTTGATGTCGCTACGGCTGAAGTGCTTCTAACAGAGAAGAAAGACTGGCTGTCCGAGGATGAAATCATCCGGGCTGTCGATGAACTTGCCGAGGCAATCATACAGCAGTTAACCGGCGAGTTCGTCGATATGAGTTCCGATTTTTCTTATGAACCGCTGACCTATTATGAAGACCGGGTTTTGACAATGGAAACGGCGCTGGACAAACCGGTCTGGCTGAATGGCAGCGGCGAACCGGTTTATCTTCAGGTGGATATTTATTCAAAGGAAGTATCCCGCCGGGAACGGATTCCGCTGAATATTGCCCTTGTGATTGACCGCAGCGGCAGTATGGCGTCAGAACGGAAACTGGACTATGCCAAACAAGCGGCGGAATTTGTGGTACGGAACCTGGATCGTGAAGATGTTCTGGCACTTGTGACTTATGAATCACAGGTTCAGGTGATTCTTCCCGCTCAAGTAGTCCGAAATAAGCGTAACATCTTATCAATAATAAAGAGCATCAATACCGGTGGATCAACTAATCTCAGCGGCGGAATGTTAGAAGGCTATTCACAAACAGCCAAACATTGGAAAACCGGTCAGGTGAACCGGGTGCTGTTGCTGTCGGATGGTCTGACGAACCAGGGCATTACAAGATCGGAAAAATTACAGGCGATATGTCAAGATAAAATATCAAAAGGGATATCAATTTCGACCTTTGGCGTCGGGGCGGATTTTGATGAAGACCTGATGTTGAATCTGGCGGAACATGGCAATGGGAATTATTATTTCATTGGCTCGCCGGACCAGATCCCCACGATCTTCTCAAGAGAGATGACCGGTTTATTGGCAGTGGCTGCTCAGAATGTCAGAATCGCGGTTGAGACGGCGCCCGAGGTTAAAGTAGAAAAAGTATTTGGCTATTTACAGGATACCCGACAAAACCGGACTGAAGTTTCATTAGGCGATGTGTTTTCCAACGATCACTATATTGTTACTTTTAAGCTGAGCTTACCGGCGAATATCGGGGATTCCCTGCAATTGGCGAAGGTTTCATTGTCTTATGATGATGTAACTAATAAAGGTGACCGAATCAAGACCGGCGCTCCGGTTAATATCTATGGAACGACTACTCCGGACGAAAGGAATAATTATTTGAATCCCAATGTGAGTGCGCAGGTGACATTGTTATATTCAGCTCGGCAGATTCAGAGTGCGATTCAAAAGATCGACGATGGAAATATTGATGATACCCGTAAAGAATTAGGAAAACAATTAGCCCTGGTATCCAGCTCCGCACAAAAATATCAAAATCCGGCTCTTAAAAAGCAGATTTTAACAATTCATAAATATACTCAAATCCTGGATGATGCAGATAGAAAATCCGGGGGACAACAATGGGCAAAGAAGACGTTAAATGATTTTGATAGTAATATCAGGGGGAAAATCCGGGCTACTCAAAAAGCGGCAAAGTACGACCTGTATCAGCTTGGAAAGGGGAAAGATGATTTCAAATTATTTGAAAAACCGGCAACTCCGGATACTGACCCATCGGAAAAAGAAGTTATTCCTGAACCAAAACCCAAACCTACTCCATCACCACAGCTGATCCCCAGACCAAAGCCGTCGCCAGATCCACAGAAAGAAGTCATTAGGGAAATTAAAAAACCAACTCCAAAACCGGATGTAATTAATTCCCGGGAAAAGAAAATTATAGATACCCGGAAGAGGAAAACACCATCTCCCCAAAGAAAACCGGTCGTAAGTCCTCAGAAAAAAACGCCCAAGCCGAAACAGATACCCGGTAAGTCCACAGACACGAAGCAAGTAAAATCAACGAGAACGAAGAAGATTTCAAAACAAATGCCTGAAAAAAAGGATAGACCGGTTTCGCAGACCACTGATGATCGGACGATCAATAAAAAACCATCTGTGAAGAATAAAGATTAGGGTTATAACAGTTTCAATCCTTCCAGCCTGCCCCACGCTGTGGGTGGCCGGCAGGGATCTAATAGAACTTGCTCTTTAGTTCCCCCTTTGAAGGGGGAAACAGAATCCTTGATCTAATGGAAGTTTCCGCCTACTGACCGTTAATCTGCATTCCTACCGTCTCACCGCAGAAGCGGAGAAACGAGCAAAAAGTAAACAGGAGCATTTAGAAATAATTAATTGTGTATATTGTTGGCGCTCTCGTGGAAAGTGACTAATTTACTGTTTAACAAAGAGGATTTTGTATGTACCGACTGATTGTAAAATACTGGAAATATTCTTTATTTGTTCTTCTTGTAGGGACAGCCGGGCTGTCTTTTTTGCAAACAGGAATGGTTTCCGAAGCTGGTATTGCCAGATATTTTGAAGCATTCTATTATTCTCTTTCGTTATTTATCATCGGTGGTTTGGACATTGGATTGCCTTCCGGCGGATCCACCACAACGCTGACACTTTTATGGATTTGTTATTTTTTAGCGCCGTTAGTGACTTTAAGCGTAGTATATCAGGTGATTCAGGAGAAGGTATTAAGCCGTTTTGCTCCGCGGTTCAAAAATCATTCTGTCGTTTGCGGGCTGGGAAGAAATGGAAAACTGATTTATGATCTGATCAAAGAACATGAATCAAAAAATCACCGCATTGTTGTAATTGAAAAAGACGAGAACAATCCGCGAAGTGTCTATTTGCGCAAGAGCCGGACAACCTGGTGGCTGAAAGATGATTTCACCCTTTTACCGGTTTTACGGCGAGCCAGTGTTCACAAAGCAAAGAGGGTTTATATTACAACCAACCTGGATCTTACGAATCTTAATGCTTTAGTAATGATCCAGGGCATGCAGGATCGTCGCAAAGACCTTAAAACCTATTTTCATCTCGGCAATCTCAGTCTTCACGATATTTGGCAGCAGAGTTTTCTAAAGGATCCTATATATGCCGGAGTAAAAATCTTCAACGGCTACCAGGTAGTGACTCGGCGGCTGTACAGGCGTTGGGCGCTTGAACGGAAGTATCTGGACTCCGGAGGTAATATATTAATCATTCTGGGTTATGGGCAATTTGGTCAAATGCTTTTTAATCATCTGGCAAATGATAAGGATCGTCAAACCCATGATGACATTGTTGTCGTAACCCGGCGGTTGAATATTGATCTGAAGAAACGCAAATTTCAGTGGGCGCAAGAGCATGCCGCCATGGGATGTTTTATACATAATCCCATTGAAGGTGATGTTCATACCTCGGACATGTGGGAGATACTGGCGCGTGTAATTCGTGACAGTAAAAAGAATGCAATTCTCTTTTTGTGCCGGGATAATGACATGGAAAATCTGGAACTAGCCGTAAATATGAAACTGGGTGGACCGGACGAACTTCGCCGGGCAACGATTTTTTGCCGGCTCTACAGTCACACTGCTCGTGAAATCAACAATATTCTTGAGAAAAGCATTACCCCCGAACAGTCACGGGATATTGTGATCTTCCCCATGCAGGAAGAACTCAAAGAAGCCTTCCACGAAGAACTGTTTGATTAATACTGATGGAATCGTCCCAAAGGGATCTCTTCGAGATAAAAAGTATCAAATCTGTCATTCCCTCAAGGAGGTCTCTGGTAAGATGAGGAGCTTGTCCCGACGAGTCGGGAAAGAATCTTGTGATAAAAAGCTTTGGTCTAAAGAAATCTTCCGCAAGAGT
The DNA here is from genome assembly GCA_030603165.1 of Fidelibacterota bacterium. Lineage (GTDB taxonomy): Bacteria > Fidelibacterota > UBA2242 > UBA2242 > UBA2242 > UBA9312. The sequence continues at coordinate 817 of JAUVYH010000155.1, read as the reverse complement.
GTAACGGCTAACGAGTAAGGGAATAAAACCTGAAACCAATTTGGCTTCGCTGAAAATTGGTTGAACTGGTTAAATCCGGGGGTTAATCTTATTGGCTCTCGTTGCTCTGTGTTGTGACGGAAGATAAAACCTTCAGAAGGTTTAACAGCAAGATTTACAGATTGGTCAAGATGATTAATCCAACCTTCTGAAGGTTGGGTAAAAGCGATATCCTGCCGATGGTTCAAAATATATCCGAGCAAACGAGGATACCGCGTAGCGGTTTTGGTATTGTAATACATTCGCTCCCCCTGGAAAGATTTCCCTGTAGGGGATTAACAAACTTAAGTCAAGTTCTTATTAGAAGTTTTTAATTCTGACATGAATTTATGAAAAGAACTTAACTCAAGGTTTTTCAGCGCAGGACTTAGATCTGTCAGGTTTAATCGCTTATCTCTATCTGAAGTAGAAGGATCTAATAAACCTGACAGGTCTTCCCGTCGGAAACATGGTGCGCAGCCTTCATCCCCCCGAAAGGTTGATGGACGTGACGAGAGGAAAACGATATAAAAAATATTATAGACTTTTTTCCCGAATGTGTTATATTATTAATAATTATGAATAATGTTTATCAAATAAACTCTTATAGATACTGTATAGCGGGGTTTTTATATCCAAATGTCATCCGCAGTGTTTTTGTTATTAAACCGGCGGGTATTAATTGTGTAATTCATGCTGCGTATGCAATCTTTGGATGCTCAAAGTAATTCATCACTCGCTTAGGCATTTTTTGCAGCATCCGCATATGTGACAAAACACCCTTCTTTAAACTCTTTTC
>JAUVYH010000017.1 GCA_030603165.1 Fidelibacterota bacterium | reverse complement strand
TTTTTGGGGAGCAGGATGTGTATATGGTTTGTCCCAATTGCGGAGAGATCATATTAAAAGATGAATGATTACTCTCTGATTATTTCATCCATTAAATCATTAATCCACTTTTTACTATCCCTGATATAGGCGTCAATTTCCGCCTGTGGCAGGTTTTGCTGTATCATCACTGTGGCAATCAGCGCGCAGGGTATCGGCAGGTACCGGATTGTATTATCATCATAAAACGCATCGAGTCCGGCTATTAACGAACGCATTTCATCGGGTTCCAGATAATCGCTAAACACCGAATCCGAACAGGCGCGAGTGTTACTTTTAAGTTTCATCTGGTAAAATAACTTACTATCGAACAATCCGCTTAGATAGGCGCTTTTGATCCAGTATTTATATTCAGGATACTCCCGGCAGATATGATCAATTTTTCGCCAGTCGTAACCATCCCAGAAAAGTTTGCGCTCCTGTGCTCTTATTTGAATAAAACTTAACAAGACAAAACTCAGAATGATTATCCGCTTCATAAATTATCCATCCAATTTTATTAAGGTTTTTTTTCTTCAACTAATAATTGCCGTATCAATGCTAAAAACTGGTCGTACAGCTTTTTCAGTTCCGGTGCACTCTCTAAAAGCTCGCGGTGTTTTTGAATCGTTTTTTCGTCACCCCTGACAGCCGGACCGCTCAGAGAGTCTTTCAAGGACTTTTTCCAGGCATTGTCAAACGCCTGTTCAGAAAGCCGTTCCAGCAGCTGTTTTAGGGTATCGTCAGGAATGCCTTTTGTCCGCGCAAACTGTTTTAACGCCTGGATCATGACTGTTACATAATTATTCACAAAGACAGCGCTGAGATGCACAGTTTCTTTCTGTTCGGAATTCAGCGCTATTCCGGTAACACCAATCAGCCGGGCAAGATCGAGCAAGTCATCCTGGATTTCCCCTTCGCAACTGAATACGGAACCGGGTATCATGCGGATTCCTGTTTCTATATCAGGAATACTAATCAATGGATGAAACGAACCTGTCCGGTATCCTTTCTTTTGCAAAGGATCGAGCAGTTTCGAATCCCAGGCGCCGGACGTGTGGAAGACCTTTTTACCGTCGCAGTTTTTTAAAACGCCTATAAGTTGTTGTACAACTTCCTCGATAGCATCATCCTTGACGGTAATGATTATCCATTCGACGTCCGCCGGAATTTGTGATAAGTCCGTTGAATCTTTTCGAAATTGAATATATTTTCGTGCAAGTTGAATTCTTTTTAAACTCCGATTCCACAAAAATGCCGGTTCAAGCCCGGCTTTTTCAAGGTAGTGAGCCAACGCTATGCCGGTCTTACCGGCGCCTAACAAAGCAAATGTTTTATTCATTTTCACCATCATTCATACACCGCCGCTGACAGATACCCGACAACCTGCAATTTTGATCCGCAGGTATCGCCGGAAGTTCGGTAGTCAAGTTGTTTACATTTCGCTGAACCAAATTGCCGGGCAAAGTGCAGTAACACCAGGATCGGTCCGAGCCCACAGGCTTCCAGACTTTGATCATCATAGCCCTGTCCCAGCGATTCCAGGTCATAGTCTTCGAGTAATTTTATAAAATGCCCGTCTTTCCGGCAGGCAATTTCATGAGGATAATAATGAGAGAGATCGGAGCTGGCAATCACCATAATTTGATCTTTTGCCGCCGTTTTAAATAAGACTTCCGCAAATTCACGGAGATCTTCCGCCGATGTTACGCCAACAGTAACCGGAACCAGATCAAATCCATCGGGATAAATTTTCTGCAAAAATGGTAGTTGCACTTCGAGAGAATGCTCGGATCGGTGACCGGCTGCCGATAATATGGCAATTTTTGAATTATCATTTAGTCTTTGACAAAAATCGGTATCAACCGGCACGACTCCCAGAGGCGTTTCAAAGCCTTCACCATCAAAAATGGAAACTCCACGAAAATAATCGCCATGGCTGGGCGCAACGACGATAACCGTTTTTACCGGATAATTTTGCAACAATCGAAATCCGTAAGCCGCTGTTTGAGCAGAACAGGAATACCCGGCATGAGGCGAAATAACCCCATACAGGCGCTTTAACTGAAAACCTGAGTCCACCACATTTTGCAAGTAAGTAGTCACTTCACGCTCAAGTGAATGAGCCGAACTGGCATAAAATGTACCGGCTACAACCGGTTTACGAATTTTTTTACTCATAATGTCCGCCTAAATCCTTCTACAAAATAACCGAGTTCCATAGAAATGTCAAGACATAATAATGTAGAAATTGTCTGATAAATTTTTTGCATTTCAAAGCAATTCTTTGTACACTTACATGCAAATTGAAAACACTTAATAACATAAGAAAATAGAATATAGGCAATAAAGGAAATAAGGAAATAAGGAAATAAGGAAATAAGGAAATAGGGGAAATAGGGGAAATATGGGGAATATTGATGAGAGTTCTAATATTTTATCTGACCTCGAAAATGACTCCACTAATGTTTGCGAAACTAAAAGTAAATACAATGAACTTAAAGATTTTACATCTCTTAAAGCATGGCAGGATAGCCAGAAAGCAAAACAATTTTTTTATACGAAAATACTTAAGAAATTACCTATTGAAGAAAAATTCAATCTTGAGTCGCAGATTCGAAGAGCCTCAATTAGTATTACTGCAAATATAGCCGAAGGATACGGCAGATATCATTATCAGGAAGGGGTCCAATTTTATCGGATTTCCCGTGGTTCATTATTTGAGTTGAAAGATCATCTTATCAGTTGCTTTGATTTTGGTTACATCAATAAGGACTTACTTAAAGAAGGAAAAGAACTTATCGAAACGGCAAAGATTAGCTTGAATGGATACATCAATTATATCAGAAACCGGATAAAATCCACCAAATGAAATCCTATATCCCCTATACCCCTATACCCCACTCCGGTGAGGATATTTAGCATATGACCTTTTTACTGAAAATAGATTCCACAGGATACGAAATTCTATTTGCCATACTACTGGCAAATATTACAGCACAAGTTGCCAAATTAATCGGTTATGCCATCAAGGAAAAAACTTTGAATTTTTCAATTTTAGTATCCATGGGCGGGATGCCTTCCAGCCACAGCGCCAGCGTCACCGCCATGGCTACGTCGATCGGCTTAATTGAAGGGTGGGGTTCCACTTTTTTCGCGATTGCAGCCTGCTTAGCCTTTATCGTAATGGTTGACGCCGCCGGGCTCAGGCAAAACGCAGGAAAACAGGCTATCGTACTCAATCAGATTATCAAAGAATTATTAGCACCCGAACATCGTTTGAATAAAGAAAAATTGATCGAACTTCTTGGACATACGCCAAATCAAGTTTTGATCGGCGCTTTCTGGGGAATATCAATCAGCCTGCTGCTCAGAAAGTTAATTTTACTGAGCGGATAAAATCCACACCGATAAATCAGCGTGTTAATAATAAGAATGATGGTTCAGTTTTTGTCTCAGCCAGTTCCAGACCCGCTTATAGCACAGAAATTCCATCTGTACCGAATGATCATCATAATTCTGATTTAATACAATGCAGTTATCCCTGACCATGGCGATTGATTTAACATCGTTCAGTGAAAGTTCCATTTCAATTTTTATCTCTTCCTGTCGTAGTTCTTGCAGAATTCCAAGTCTCAGATCATCGATCTTCAGGCTGTTCAGCGCCGAAAGAAATAAAGCGCCGGGGTAATCGCGTTTCACCTGCTTAAAAATATCGTCATCCATTTTATCGATTTTATTAAACACCATTAACGACGGTGTTTTGTACAGACCGAGCTGGATTAAAATTTCATCGACTGTTTTTAAATGCTCAATACAATTCGGATTACTGATATCGATCACCTTTAAGATCAGATCAGCCTCCCGGGCTTCTTTTAGAGTACTCCGAAATGACGCCACCAGGTTCGGAGGCAGTTTCCGGATAAACCCAATCGTATCGCTCAGCAGAACGCTATGATACTTGTCGACTTTCCACTGCCGAACTGTCGTGTCCAGAGTGGCGAAGAGTTTGTCCTCCACCAGTATGGATGCATTTGTCATCAGATTCATGATCGTCGATTTACCGGCATTGGTATAGCCAACCAGCGCCACCTGGAAAAAACCATCACGTCCTTTGCGCTGGATGTCCCGTTCACGGTCGATTCGCTGAAGATCTTTTTTCAATCGTGAAATGCGGGTACGGGTTAAACGACGATCAACTTCGATCTGGGTTTCACCGGCGCCACTGCGGACGCCGATTCCGCCGATTTGCCGTTCCAGGTGAGTCCAGCGCCGGGTCAATCGCGGCAACAGGTATTCCAGAGTCGCCAATTCCACCTGGGTTTTGGCTTCCCTGGTTCGGGCATGTTTGGCAAAAATCTCAAGAATGACGCCGCTCCTGTCACGTATCTCGATATTCAGCGCTTTCTCCATGTTACGGGATTGAGTAGGCGACAGATCATCGTCGAAGATAACTTCGTCAATATTAAGCATGGGGATCAGGGATTTGATTTCTTCAACCTTACCTTTGCCGATATATAGAGATGGTGAAATTTTGTTTCGTTTCACAATAAACTGATCAACCGCTTCATATCCCAGAGTTTGTACAAGATCCCCCAATTCAGTTAAATGATCTTCAACCGTTTCCTGTGATCGATACGGCGTCACGACTCCAACCAATAATACGCGTTCAGTCACTGATCAATTTCCCTCTCAGCTTCCGGTTCGTCCTACCGATATAGCTCTCCAGCAGCGCCACAACCAACACAAACATAATTAACCAATCGCTGTATTCACGACTGCGCTGCAACTGACTGAATTCATTCTCTGCTTCTGCTGTAAACACATCCATCTGCTGCGGGAATTGAGATATAAGGTTATTAAAATCATCTGTATTCAAAAATTCAGGCATGCATTCCCGGGAGGGGATGTTCACTGCAATTCGTTTAATCAGTTTTCCTTTTGATAAAATATCATATATCCCCGGCTCGTTAGTCATATCGAACGCCAAGTAACCTTTATTGTTTACCGGCGCTTTTATAAAACGACCATCTGGAGTGCGGATCGCAATATCTCCCGACGCACTATATCGCGATACCGACACCTTAAGCGTATCGCCGGTGATATACTTCTGTTCCTGCAATCCCTTTTGCGACAGATAAAATACAATACGGTTCATCAGCGCCGGAAAAAACCCGGTGAGATGCAGATTACTCCATTTATCAACAGGCGAACTTGCCAGCAATATTCCGGCGCCGTTTTCAAAATCCGTCTCAATAATAAACGGTATATTATCTTCGAAATTCGCCAGAACCGAATGTCCTTTTCCAACACTAAATCCCGGAATGACATAAAAATCCGGGGAATAAATAAGCAACCTGTCTTCTCTCCAGACATTGCTGAAAATTGGATGATCCTGCTTAAGTTCTCCGATTCTTAATTGCTGACTTCCTTCCGAGCGCCGCGTGGTTCTCCATTTTGGAAATCCCATTTGATCACTCCAGAAGGCATTGAAATCCTCCCGATTGCAATCCTTCCCCGGAAACAGCAAAATCCCTTTATTCATTTCAATAAAGTACTGTATTTTTGTCAGCACACTTTTGGGAAACCGGTCGATATTGGAAAAAACGATAAGGTCATACGGCAAAAGATCTTCCGACGGAAACATTCCTGACGAAATTATTTTTGAATCAATGACGGACATCTCTTTCACACTGAGACTTTGTTTAATATACTTGCCGTCTTCCGGATATAGCGTAACGATCAGCGCCCGGATAGTTTCAGGAATATTGATTAAAAAATAGCGCATATTATCCATAAGTATATTGTCGTCGGCGATCTTTAAACAACCCTTATAAATTCCCGGGTCAGGCGGGATAAATTCAAACAGTACGTTCGCCTCTTCACTGGATGGAATACTTACAAGAGCCTGTCCGAGTTTCCGGTCATCTAAAAACAAGCCCACAGACGATTCCGAAGACTCGCTGTTCCAGTTTTTCAGAAATGCCCTAACCGAGGCGGGTTGCCCCTTTTCGTAAATCCGGTTTGGCAATGAAAGAGACGAAAGCGAAATATTGTTATTCTCCCCGGCAATAGGAAAAAATATCAGACGGCTGTTGGTTTTTTCCAATAACTCGTTCATCGGATGAACCGGACGTTCTTCACTCTGCCATGTAGATGTCTGGAAATCACTTAATATCCATACAGCTGAGGATAGTTCATTTTGCCTGTTTATATCGTTTGTGACCGTTTGAATCGCATAGTCAATGTTACCTTGCCGATTTGTCAGATTAACGGATTCGAGAATGTTTACCAATGCAGATGGATCCGTCACTAATCCATGATCGTGAATTTGATCGGCGCGGGCTGTTTCGATCAATTTTAAATAAACCGGGTAATCAATGCGCTTTCCCGCCATATTTAGCACAGTCATCCCGGACTCCAGCAAAGTCATTCCCTTAAAGCGATTTTGCATCGAGAGAGAATTATCAATTATCAGATATAATGTCTCACCCTTGCCAACATAAATACCGGGTGAGCGGGTCGTTCGATACGGTCTCGCAAACGCCAAAACGATCAACAATATCAGTAATATTCTCAACAGTAATAACAGAATCTGCCGGATTTTCAGCTTCCTGATAAGGTCGTGTTCCAGTTGTTTTAAAAAACGCAGTGTGCTGAATTCATGCTGATAATATCGCTGTCTGCCGATCAGGTGAATCACCAGCGGAATGATTGCAAGAGGTAAAAGATATAAAAAGAATGAATTTATAAATGACATAGATTTGGGAAAATTACAGCATATAATACATGAACAGAGCCGACAGAGACGGGATCGTTAAATTATCATCTAATTTCCAGGGAATCAATTCGAGTAAGCTGGCAACGCAGGCGCCAGTTAGTTTAACCGAAAAAGGGACATTTGGTATCCACCAGGTTACAATCAGGCTTGCCAGAACAAACGCCAGAGCGCCTTCAAGGGTCTTGTTCCGCATAATTTTTATTTTGCCAAAAGACATTCCGACCAGGCAGGCGGTCGGATCACCAACCATTAAAAACAGCAAGGCCACAACGGCAATTTCTTTAGGAAACAGATATATAACCAGCAATGAACCAAGCGATACATAGGTTGCGCCGGTTAGATGATTTTTATACTCATGGGGACGGGTCATATCTCCGAAAAATTGCATGTACAAAGATCGAAAAAATGGTATAAATTTTCTGGCAAATTCAGCAGTCAGCATGAATACCGATATAACAATCAGTATCCAAACTGCCATATCCTTATCAATGTAAAAGTAATATGTTAATGGAATCAGTGATGTTGCATAATGAATCGCTTTGCGCCCCAGTTCACCTTTTGGAATTTCATTCACCAATCAATTTCTCCGATAGTTCTTTAAAGGATTTGTATGGTTGGCGCTTTGAAAACACTGCGGAACCCGCGACAAACAGATCCGTTCCGGCTGCCTTTGCTTCGGCAATGGTATTCAAATTAATTCCGCCGTCCACTTCAATATAAAAACCATATTTATCCTGATACGGTTTCGCTAATGTGACTTTCGAGAGAGAACTTCTTATCAATTTTTGCCCGCCAAACCCCGGATTCACCGTCATTACCAACAGATGGTCGATATAAGCCAGATGAGGCTCGATAGCTTCAAAGTCAGTCGGAGGATTCAGTACCAGACCGGCATTGGCGCCCAGATCCCGGATATGTGCCAAATCCTTACGAATATCTTTACTGGCTTCGATATGAATAATAACCGTATCGCTCCCCGCTTTTACGAATGCATCAATATATTTATCAGGATTTTCAATCATCAGATGGGATTCCAGATGGAGATTAGTATGCCGGCGAATGGCTGCAACGATGAACGGTCCGATGGTAATATTGGGAACAAAATGTCCATCCATCACATCCAGATGCAATCGGCGCGCCCCCGCTTTTTCAACAGCATGGATTTCTTTCGCAAGGTCGGAAAAGTCAGCTGATAACAGTGATGGTACAATTTCCATTATTGACATTATTCCTCTGAGTGGGGCGCAATCGTCACTTCCAGATTAATACGCACCGGATTATCGTACAGGATACCGCGTTCGGGCTCTTGCTCAATGACTGTATAAGCTACGAGATCATCATTCGGAATGTAGCGGATAGTTCCCATTTTGAAGCCCTCTTTACGGATCAGTGTTTTAGCCTCATCAAGATTCAATCCAAACAAGTCGGGAATCTCCAACTGACGGGGAGGCGGTCCTTTACTGACAACAAGTGAGACGCTATCATTCGAGGAAACCATCAAGCCCGGTCGAATAGACTGAGCGGAGACCACACCCCGCGGCTTGTCCGATGAAAACTCATAAGATGTGGAGTCTGTTACAATATGATAGCGTTGTAAATTAAGACTTGCTGCTTTTAACACTTTCCCCACAAGGTTCGGCATCGGAAAAAAACGTTCGCCTCTGGTGATCACAACCCGTACCACGCGCCCTTTTTTAACAAGCGTTCCGGGAGGAGGTTGCTGATCGATAACGGTCTCCGGCGGATAATCGGCATTCTCCAGAGAATCACTCACTTCGACAGTGAGTCCGACCATCGTTAAAATTATTAAGGCTTCATCGAAGGAACGTCCTCTTACATCTACAAGCGGAATCTCTTCGCCATGCCCAACATAAACCGGCAACACAAATTCATCAACAATCACTACAAATACGAGCGTGAATATAAAAAACACCAATAAAAATCGTAGCCAATTACGCATTCTCACTGTCATATTAACAATCCAACACTGTTACGATGGTTATCCTTTATTTACGAGCCGAACTGCGAAACTTCCGGTTTGCCGATGAACATGAGGAAGAATCGCTACAGTCCCATTTTTATTACACCACTTATTTTCAATAAAACGGTCGGCGGATTCTATCTTAAACACAGGATGACTCTGCAAAAACCATTCAATGTTCGACCAATTTTCCTCCGGTTCAATCGAACAGGTACTGTAAACAATAATCCCGCCTGGCTTACAATAATGAGCCGTATTCGCTAAAATCTGCCGCTGAATATCAAGCAATTTTTCTATATCCTCACGTTTCCTGTTCCAGCGTAAATCCGCCCTGCGTGCCAGAACTCCGGTTCCCGAACAGGGAACATCCAGCAAAATCTTATCAGCCATTGGAAAACTGTTTGTTCGGGCGTCGGCAACGCCGTAATTTACAAAATCAATCCCTAAACGAAAGATTTCATTTTTCAGCAGTCTGACTTTCCCCTGCGAAATATCATAGGCATGAATTTTTCCGGAAGCCCCGGCTAATTGAGCAATAAACCCGGTTTTTCCTCCGGGCGCCGCACAGGCGTCAACAATCGTTTCCCCGGATTTTGGGTTCAACAGCCGAACCGCCGGTGACTGGCTAATATCCTGAACAGATAAAAATCCCCTCTTGAACATATCGCTTTTTAAAAGCACACCCGGTTTATCGACACTAAAAAAGGTAACCGGCTCACTGCTTGCAATATCAATACTATATTTTTCCTCTAACAGCCGGTCTTGCAGATTTTCCCATGAAATCCGAACAGGATTATGCCGGAAGTATATTTCCTGATAACTGTTGTTAAATTCAGCAATTTGTTCTGTATTTTTTTGTCCGTATTCCGATATCCATCGGTCGATCAACCACTGAGGGTGGGAATACCGGATAGCGAGAGACTCATTCTCCGGAAGCTGCCGGAAATGGATTTCCAACTCCTCTTTCGAGGGAAGATGACGAAGGGCTGCATTAATCAAACCAACTGCCCGAAATTTGTTCAGGTCTTTGGCAGCTCTGACTGTTTCATTCGTTGTTGCGTATAAAGGAGTCTCCAGGATAAGATGCTGAAAGGTTCCGACACGCAAAAGGTTTAAAACAATATTTTCAAGTCGTTTGATGGGACTTTTCAGAATCATTCCGATCACATGATCGAGATAATCCCGGTATAAAATAACGCCTTTCACAAGGATGTATAAAAAATCCCGGTCTTTTTGGGAAAAGTGTAATCTATCGGCGGTATCGGCGATTTTTTGTTCGTAATTAAAATATTGGCGCTGACAGGAACTCAGGATTTGCGCGGCGGCGGCACGTGTATTCACGAGCGAAACGAATCTCCAGGCTTGGTTTGAAAACCTCTCAGAAATTCGGCAACCGGTAGCGCTTTGCGACCTTCCGCCTGTAATTCCAGCGGGTATAGAACTCCCTGCCCGGTCTGAATTCCCAATTGTGTTTTGGTGCGACAAACAATTGTGCCCGGAATATCCGGCAAAATTTCCTCGCTAAATTCGGCTTTTAACAGCTTAATTCGTTTTTTTCCGTAAAAACAGTAAGCGCCCGGAACGGGTGAAAGTCCATGGATTAAATGTTTAATGGATTCGGCGCTTTTTCCCCAATCGATCTCACCCATTTGAGGATAGATTTTAGGCGCCTTAGTGGCTAATTCATGACGCTGTGGAATTGTCTTGATGTCTCCGCTTTCAATATGATCCAGAGAATCTACCAGAGCCTTCGCGCCTATATGAGATAAGCGTTCGTACATACTGCCGTGAGTATCCTGATCAGAAATGTCGATCAATTCCTGCAGGAGTATGTCTCCTGTATCGACTTTTGATTTTATTTGAAAAATTGTAATTCCGGTTTGCGTATCGCCATTGATCAATGCCCAGTTGATCGGCGCCGCGCCCCGATATTTTGGTAATAATGACGCATGCAGATTAATAGCGCCGTTCGGCGACACATCAATAACTTCATCCGGCAGTATTTTGAATGCGACCACAACTATAATATCGGCGTCATAAAGTTTCAATTGCTCAATAAATTCAGATGATTTTAATGATGGTGGTTGTAATATGGGGATGCTCAATTCCTTAGCAAAGGATTTAACGGGAGATTCCAGTAGATTCCGCCCACGACCAGCGGGAACGTCCGGCCCTGTCACGACAAGGACAACATCATGCCGGGATTCAGCAATTGCTTTTAAACCCGGAACCGCAAATTCCGGAGTTCCCATAAAAATTACTTTCATATTGAATCAGATGCTAAAAGGTTCAGTCTGAGTTTTTCCCTTAACGGCAATTTTCTTTAGATTTGATTCGATAAAGCTACGTTTCAACGGACTGATTTTATCAATAAATAAAATTCCGTTCAAATGATCAATCTCATGCTGAATTACTCTCGCTAAATAACCCTCAAATTCTTTTTCAATTACCTCTCGCTGAATGTTTTCATAGCGAACTTTTATTTTCCATTCACGGGTCACTTTTTCGCGAATTCCCGGGACACTCAGACATCCTTCTTCGAGAACATCCACGCCTTCTCTCTGTAAAATCTCCGGGTTGATAAATACTTCTTTTCCCATATTTTTATCATGTAAAGAAAAATCCACGATAAAAAAACGTAAATCCACACCAACCTGATTGGCGGACAGACCGATTCCATTGTCATCATACATAGTGGCATACATACGTTCCAGGAATTGAGGGAAATTATCGGGTAATTGACCAACTTTGCGGGTTTTCCGTTTGAGTAATGGGCTACCGTAAACGTAGATATCAAGCAATTCCATTTTATTTTACGACTGATTTATCCACTATTTTTTCAGCAATCGCCGATCGGGCTACATGGATCTTAACATCTTTGGCAATTTTAACTATCACGATATTTTCTTTTTCACGGAGTCCTTCGATTCTTCCGTAAATTCCACCGATAGTCAATACTTCATCGCCTTGACGAAGTTCCTGCAGCATTTTCTGTTTTTCTTTCTGTTTCTTGGACTGCGGTCGAATCATCAGAAAATACATGACAACAATAATCAGCAAAAAGGGTAACAGAGACATAATTGGGTTTGATTGCGGGGCGGCGCCCCCACCCATTGCTCCGGCATAAAGTAAAGTGTTCACAAAACCTCCAATTTCAAATTAACGTTTAGTTTAATCAATCCGTGCGGTAATGGCAACCCCGACTCTCTTTATTAAGTTTGGCGGCATAAAGAACCAGCAGCGACGTTGTGGCGGCATTCCGCAACCCGATCAAGTCATCATTCAGCTCGCTGTAAGCATAAAATTTTTGAATATCTTCATTCAGTTGCCATAAAATCCCAAAAGCGCGCTCTAATTTTTTCTTTGTTCGAATAATACCCACGTAATTCCACATGGTTTGCCTGATCGTAGAACGATCCTGACGCATCAGATCCGGGTCGATCGGTTCCGCTTCCTGTTTCCAATCGGCGACATTAGGCATGATCATTTTCCGGGTTCTGATTTGCTCCGCCGCATCCCGTCCGGCGATCGTGCCGAAAACAAGGCATTCAAGCAAAGAACTGCTGGCAAGCCGGTTAGCGCCGTGCAAACCGGTACAGGCAACCTCTCCAACCGCTTTTAAACACCGGATTGTCGTGTTGGCTTTTATATCCGTGGCAACGCCGCCGCATTCATAATGTGCAGCCGGAACAACCGGAATACCTTCGGAAGTGATATCTATCTTAACTTCAAGACATTTTTGATAAATTTTTGGAAAACGCTGTTTTATCCACTCACTATTCCGATGGGTGATATCGAGATACACATACTGGCTTCCGGTTTCATTCATTTCGGCATTAATACTACGGGATACCACATCACGAGGAGCCAGGGAACCCATCTCATGATAGCGTTTCATAAAATCTTCACCCGATTTGTTACGTAGCACAGCGCCTTCTCCCCGAAGAGCTTCAGAAATTAAAAACCGTTCTTCATTTGTTGAAAAAAGCGTCGTTGGATGAAATTGCACATATTCCATATTCATGATACGGGCGCCCGCGCGATACGCCATGGCATATCCATCGCCGCGAACATGGGGTGGGTTTGATGTATGCAAATATAAACTACCGAGTCCTCCGGACGCCAGAATTGTCTGCTTTGCCAAAACCGGATATACCCGGTTCTCTTTTTGAAATAACACATACGCGCCGACACAGGTGCTGGGCTCATAGATATGCAATGGATTCAGAGAATGATGGGCGAGAGTTATCAAATCGACACTGGTTGCCTCGGTAATGATATTTATATTTTTAACATCTTTGATTTTTTGGTAAAAAACTTCCTGGATCGATTGACCGGTATGATCTTTGACAAATGCAATCCGGGCTTTTGAGTGAGAACCTTCCCGGGTTAAATCAAGAGTATTGTCCGCTCTTCCGTCGAATGGAACGTCCAACTGGTCACAGAGAATCTCATCAATAAATTCCGCCCCGTACCGATAGACCTGGCGAACGGCGTCTTCATTGACAATACCGACGCCTGTCCGTTGAAAATCCTCTATAAAACCGGCTTCCGAATCATCTGATGCTTTATAGATAATACCGCCCTGGGCATAAAATGATGAGGATTCCGTAAATTCACTTTCCGAAGTTATCAAAGTTACATTTAATCCCTGTTGAGCAGCGGCATAGGCGGCGGAACAACCAGCCAAACCGGCTCCAATAACCAACACATCCGTTTTGATAATTCTATCAGATAATTTCATATTTTTAATCCTAACTTTTAAATTCATTGGTTTTTACGGAGCACAGCGGAGTAAAAATCCAGCGCAGCAATTTGATATCTGTTTCTTCTTTAATTGTCATAAATTAAAACGCAATCAATTTATCGCCAAGCAAGTGCTTCAAGTTCCATTTCATCGTCGTATCAAGCGCACGTTCAAGACAGATAAATATTTTTTCTTTGAACGATTCCAATTCTTTAAAAGTCTTTTTCTCAATTAGCATATCCATACAGATTAAACATTCCTTGAAATCATCTTTAATCTGATAAACATTGTTTTTTGTGAAATCATTTACTCTGTCTTTCGAGTAATTAAGCATAAAGCCATTTTTCAAAAGCACTTCATCAAATACATTTTTATCATTCACCGTAGCCAGAAACAGGGTTTCCTTTTCATCAATGTATTTATTCAGCAAGGCAATATTTTCTTCTTCGGTTTTTGTTGGGTCTGGAACAAAGTCAACACGGGGAAAGTTTGATTTTGCGAGATTGTAAACCTTGAAACCTGTTTTAAATGGCTTACTGTCGGAATCAAGCAATGAAGGTTGCTTTTCAGATTCTTCTTTTTCGATTTTTTGGATGACCCTCTTGTTACGTTCAATGGTGATATCGGAGATTTTTTTGTAGCCTGCTTTGTAGGCTACTGATTTTTCGTCGGTGAGTTCGGGAATTTGAACAAGGATGAATTTCCGATTGCTTCCTTCTTTTTTGTTTAATTCCATAACAGCGTGAGCAGTTGTACCAGAGCCAGAAAAAAAATCCAAAAAAATTGCCTTTTCATTCAAATTGTTCGATAATTGCAATAACCTCATTAAAAATGTTGAAGGTTTTGGAAACGGAAAAATATTCCCATTACCTAAAATTGATTCAATTTCTTTTGTCCCGTGTTGTGTGAAAATATCGTCAATTATCGAAAAAGCTTTTGTTTCTCTTGTGTTCCCTTTTTCATCCTTTAGGTATTGCTTAATAAAAACAGTCCATTTCCCCTTTGTGTTCTTTTCTATTCCGATTTCTTTTTTTACAATAGCTTCATTAACTCGCTTTTCAGACCAGATCCATTGTCTTTTAGGAAGTATTTTTGATCCATCTGGAGCTGTGATAGTATAACTAAGATTTTCTCTATCACCCATACTCTTTCCTGCTTCGAGAGGTTGCGTTCTATAAGGTCCCCTAATTTTTGACAAATCATCTTCATTTGTATAATAATTCTTAATATATTCAGGGTCAGACGGTATATATATTGGTTCTAATTCTTCTTTGTTTTTTGTATATACCAGAACATATTCTTGTAAAATAACTAAATATTTTTCTTTTGCTCCTTGGTAACGTTTTTTCCAAATTACTGTTCCTAAATAATTTTCTTGCCCATAGATTTCGTCACAGACTTTTTTTAGATGATGATATTCGTTATCGTCTATTGAAACGAATAACAAACCATTATCAGTTAATAATTGACGGCTTAAAAGTAAGCGAGGAAATATGAAATTTAACAAATTGGAATGAAATCTTCCATCGCTTTCAAGGTTAGAATCAAGCTTTAAACCATTCTTATCAATGCCATTGTCAATCCAGTAAGATTTTTTATCTTGATGATAGTTATCATTATAAATAAAGTCATTCCCGGTATTATACGGCGGATCAATGTAAATGCATTTGACTTTTTCTCTATAAGCGGAAAGCAGACATTTCAATGTCTCCAGATTCTCCCCTTCAATAATCATATTCCCATCGGCATATTCAGTATTAACGCTCCGTTCTTCGTCATAAACAAGGGTCGCCTTGCTCGGCGTAAAGGCATTCCTTTTTGCTTCGCTTTTCCCGAACCACTTAAATTCAAATCTTTCCGTCTCTTTTACAAGATCAGGGTCAATAATCTTTTTCAGTTCATCGGGATTGAGCTTCCCTTCTATGGTAAACAAATCCGGGAAAAGTCTTTTCAGGGTTTCAAGCCTTTCCTCGTTCAAATCAGGAGTATTCATCATTTTTTTATCCAATTCAGACATGTTTTTATTCTCCCTCGTCAACTTCCGGCAATTCAGGTGTTTGTTTTACCTGCCCAAGGTAATTATTTGAAGTGGAGACCTTTTTTCCGCTTTTCTTTTCCAGGTCTTTTCTGGCGCTGCCCGCTACTTCGCCGCCTTTTTGAGCCGCGACTTTATTTTCATTAAAGCCCCGTGTATTGATATTTCTGGCAATTTCTGTGGTGGAAGCTTCGCCAAGCATCGAAAAAATCAATTCCAAATCAGTCATGTGATCGCGCAAATTTTCTCTTTTCAGCTTTTTGAATTCTTTATATTCCGCGGGAGTCATTCCAAAAGTAGCTTTGGAAATTTCCGCTGTTAATATAGCATATTCTTTGTCTTCGCCAACGCCCCTGTTTTTCCATTCATCGGTCAATTCTTCACGAATGGCAATACCACGCATCCGTTTTTCAATCCAGTCATCCGGATAACCTTTGGCTTTGTAAAGAGCCCTTGTCCGTTTTGAGGCAAGTTCGGGGTCTTCTATCTCCTGTACCCGCTCATAACCGACTTTTGCCAGCCAGCGTTTGAATGGCTCAGCCTTTGGAGACGGAATAGACTGGATAAGTCGAAAAATACCTTCGGTACTCCAACAAAACATTTTTTGCTTTCCGCCTGCCGTTTCTAATTCCAATCTAAGGGGTGGTACAAATTGTACCCCTCCTTGCTCGGTTAGTTTTTTTAATTCGGAATCGCGCGATTTCATTCTCTTGAAATATTGGGCCGGGTCCAGGGAATCAGTCAGAGCGGAAATAACATCATTGATCGCAAACCACCACTCATTGTTATGAATAGTTTTCCGGATTTCTTTCTTCTTGAATATCGCTATTTTGGTTGTCATTGAATTGTTTCCCCTGCTCTGTTTTTAAATACCGTATATTCTTTTACAGGCGCAATGTAATTGACCTCTTGGTCAGGCTCAGGGCATGCCTTTGCCTCAATTCCCAAAGCTTCAAAGTGTTTTATGGCGCATTTGATTTTATAAATCTCATTTCCGGTCAGCGCCTTGCGGTCATCTATGCTGTTTGTCCCTTTGGTCTCGATAACGAAATAGTATTCATTCTCGCTTTCTTCCCGTATTTTCCTTTTCTTCAAAACAAGCCCAAAGTCAGGATTGTAGTCTCCTGCCGGTGTTTTAATGACATAAAAAGATGGGAGTTTTAAAAAACAAACAACTTCTGCGTCTGTATCAGCTTCACGGGCAAAATTCTTTTCATATTCACTTTCCCAGATGATATGATCATAAATTCCATTATTAGGAGTTGGTTCAATTTTATCGGTGTTTTTAACAATGAATTGTTCAAATTGGTTAATCTCGAATGCTTCCCCTGTTAAACGGTAATCCAGGGCGCGCAGCATTTCATCAAGTTCAATGTATCGTATCTTTTGCACCGCTTCCTGGAGAAAACGGGGCGGGTTTTTGATTATCTCATTCTTGTTTTCAATACCCTGCACAATTTTAAAAACCGTTGGATAAGCAAGAGATGTATTTTCGCTGATTTCTTCTATCAGGTCTATCGGCGCAAAGCTTAGATTGGCAGTTTTGTTTTCAGTTCTAAAATCCTGCGTTTCAATGCCTTCTTCCGAAATCCCTTTAATTCTTCCAAGAGAAACCTGTATCTGATGCTCCGCTATAGTGATTTCATTTATTGCGTTTATCGCTTCCGCAATAACCCTTTCTTCATCGAAAGAGACAAGATATTCGGTTTTTTTGGAAAGCCGTTTCCAGAATTCACGGAAAGAAGGGCTGTTAAAGTGTTCATCATTTCTTGATAACCGTTTTTCAGTAATCTTTTTGCCTTTATGGTTACTTCTCGTTTCCGCTCCAGCCGTACTCGTTCCATAAATCTCTTCAATTTCAGATTGATATTGCGACACAAAAGTTTTGTATGTTTCATTCGGAATAACGGTCAATAAGTTTATTTCCCGCCCTTCGGCGGTATCGGGTTTATCATACACCCTTTGACCGTCCTGATTGACACAAATTCGCAACCCTCTGCCAATCTCCTGCCGTTTTTTAATTTCACTGTAACTCTGATTTAGTGTGGCAATATTGAATACATTGGGATTATCCCAGCCAACACCAAGGGCTGAATGCGAGAAGATAAATTCAACCGGATTGTCGATAGATAGCAGTTCCTCTTTTGATTTTAAAATTAAATCATAGAGTTCTTTATTATTCTGCATCGAACGTAAATTATCGGTAAAATCACCTTTGCCTGTTTGAGCGAAGTAATAGCCCTGCGATTGCTCAATTTGTTCTATGGTTGCTTCTTCATTATAAAATTCCTTATGGACTTTTTTGAATTGTTCGACAAATGCTTTTTTGATTATTCCGTCCGGTTGTATATAGTTATCAACTCTATCAATAAATGTTAGAGATAAGCATTTCAGACCTGATTTTTTCAGTTCTTCCTTTTTCCTGAAATGGCTGTCAATCAGCCAATAGAGTTGCTCGCTGAAAATAGCAGAATAGTCTTTTGCCTGCTCACCCTCATAGATAACTGCGCCATTTTTAAACTTTACAAAGCCTTTTCCTCTAATTGGTCTGGCAATCTGTTCGATGATATAGTCTTTGTAGATAATATTTCCGGTCGCTTCATACAAATCAGCGTTTTTGTCCAGCTTTTTCGTATTTTTAAACTTGAAACTTGTTGCCGTTTGGCGCCATGCTTTTAAAACGGCTTTCGGTTCACATTTTCCAAGTTCAATTCTTGAAAGCTCAATTTTCATTGACGCTTCATCATTCTTTTCGGAAACGGTCAAAACTTCGATTTTTTTAACGAGCCCTTGCTTGTAACTGTCATAAGGAGTCAGCCGATAAATGAGGTTTGAAAGAACTTTATGGGTCGCGGAATATCGTATTTTAAACAGAGGATTGAGGATTTTTATTCGTTCGATTGAATTTTCTGTATCCATTCCCTCCTGCGGTTCATCCATTATAATTATTGGATTGGTGCGTGAAATGGCTTCAATGTATGCCATATTTGAAAAAAGGTCTTCGCGTTGCGCCTGATTTAATATTCGGTCATCCGAATTGAAAGACTGCAATGTCATCACCATTATTTGAGGATGCTGTTCCTCAACAAAATTCATGACCTTTGAAAGCCTCCTACTGTCATATTCAAAATAGCCGGGTTTCATATTGTAAATATCTTCAAGTTGCTTTTCAAAAGTTTTTAGCGTTGCAAGAACGCCCTCTTTAATGGCTACGGAAGGCACAAGTATAATGAATTTTGTAAAGCCATAATGCTTGAATAATTCAAAAACCGTTTTAATATATACAAGCGTTTTACCTGTGCCGGTTTCCATTTCAATGCAAAGGTCATTTGTCTTTTGAATATTTCCGGTTTCTTCTCCTAATCCATTCTTCAGTAAAATATCTTTAATATTTTGAATAATTTCATCTTCCGTTAAAGTAAGAATATTAGAGCGGATTCCCTCAATACAGGCATTATCAAAGGTATTTCTTTCCTGTCCTTTAAAAACAGAAACGACCGATTTAACGGCTTGTTGTTGATATTCTAACTGTTCGAGTTTTAATTCCATTAAATTTTTCTTTTTGAATACGTTCTTTAGATATCCATTGATTTTATAAAGCTAACATCCGGTTAACAGCCTTCAACGCCTCTTCACGATATTTTTTATCAACGATTATCCGGTTCACCAGATTTCCCCGCGCCAGTTGTTCCAGTTGATGCGCTAAATTCAGCGCCGTTATTTGCGCCATTGATTTACAGTACGGTTCAAAGGATTGCAGTATTTCAATTCGCTTATCCGGATTCTGTTTTTTAAGACGGTTCACAAGATTCTTTTCAGTCGCAACCGCACAGTGGCTGCCAGCCGGACTCTGTTCGATCATTTTTATAATATATGCAGTGCTGCCCATATAATCGGCGGTCTGCGCGACTTCAAAATTACATTCCGGGTGCACTATAACATTTACCGACGGGTCCTGCTTCCGTAAACTATTCACATATTCTGCATTAAATTCCTGGTGAACGTCACAATAACCATTCCATAGAATTACACGGGCATTTCGTATCGCCTCAATAGAATTTCCTCCCAGCGGTTTCTCGGGATCCCATAGTATCATTTTATTTAGCGGAATTCCCATATTAAAAGCCGTGTTCTGTCCCAAATGCTGATCGGGAAAGAAAAACACCTTTTGCCCATGCTTAAATGCCCAATCAATCGCGGCTTCGGCATTGGAAGATGTGCAGACAAGACCTCCATTCCTGCCGCAAAAGGCTTTTAACTCTGCACTGGAATTCACATAGGTAATAGGAATTGTACGAAAAGAGCCTGCCGAACAAATCTCTTCCCAGGCATTATCCACATCATCGCTACGGGCGCAATCGGCAAGAAAACAGCCGGCAGTTACATCCGGAATAAACACTTTTTGATTTGCTGAAGTAATTATATCGGCGGTCTCCGCCATAAAATGCACACCGCAAAATACAATATATTCCGCGTCGGTCTGCGACGCTATTTTTGCCAGGGCAAAGGAATCACCACGTTCATCGGCATACCGGATCACGTCGTCGGTTTGATAGTGATGACCGAGAATTAACAGCCGTTTACCCAAATGCTTTTTAATATTTACGATCCGAATATTCAATTCTTCCATCGATAGTGATTTCATCGATTCGGGCGGCGTCGAGACATTTTTATTCATAGTCTAATTAATTCCTTAATAATCTACTCGCTTAAATGTTCATTCTCATGGATATGTTTCTTGCGACGTTCTGCCCGCCGTTTGGTATTCTCTTCCCAGTGATCGTCTTCAATCGGGTATAAAGCGAAAAAGTCCTGCTTCCACTCTAAAAATTTACCTGAAAGAATAGCTTCTCTCGCCCGGCGCACTATTTCGAGAAAAAAGTGGATATTATGCAGTGTATTCAGCCGAAGCCCGGTCATTTCACCGTTCAAATACAGATGACGCAAATAGGCGCGTGAAAAATTTCGGCAGGTATAGCAACTGCATGATTCATCGGGCGGATTGAAATCCATCTTATAACGTGATTGTTTCAGGATAATCCGACCATTCCGGGTGTAGAGTGTGCCATTCCGTGCATTTCTGGTAGGCAGCACACAATCGAACATATCGATTCCCAGCTCAATGCCCCGGATGATATCCTCCGGTTTACCAACGCCCATCAAATAGCGTGGTTTCTGCTCCGGAAGTAACGGGCTGACCAATGAGAGCAATTCGAACATCTTTTCCTTGGGTTCTCCTACCGCCAGACCTCCCACCGCATAGCCGTCAAAATCCAGTTTCGTCAATATTTCCACACTCTTAGCCCGCAAGTCCGGATATACACTGCCCTGGACAATGCCAAACAAAAACTGCCGGCGTCCATAGCGAGGCGTCAGCTTCTCGAAATGTTCGCGGGAACGCTGTTCCCAACGATGAGTCCTTTCCAGCGATTTAGCCGCATAGTCATAATCACAAGGAAAGGGTGTACACTCATCAAACGCCATTATAATATCAGAGCCAAGACTATTCTGAATCTCCATAGAAATTTCGGGAGACAATTTATGCTGTGAACCATCAATATGAGAACGAAAAGTAATATCATTTTCCGTCATTTTCCCGAGATGCGCCAGACTGAATACCTGGAAACCGCCGCTGTCGGTCAGAATCGGTTGTGACCAGTTAATAAATTTATGCAGTCCTCCGGCTGCTTCAATAACCTCAAGCCCCGGTCGCAGATAAAGATGGTATGTATTTCCAAGAATTATCTGCGCTTTGCAGTCATTTAATTCCGCCGGAGTCAATGTCTTGACCACACCGTGAGTTCCAACCGGCATAAAAATCGGCGTCTCAACTATGCCGTGCTCAGTTTTATATCGGCAGGCTCGCGCCAGGGACTCCGTATCTTTGGCTAAAATACGAAATTTCATTTTTCCGTAGGTTTGGTTATTATTTGTTGAATTTTCTATCATTTTCAGAAGATTTTATCGAAAAGCTGATTGATGGAATCTACGCCAATTATCTGATCAACCTTCAATCCTTTCAGTTGTTTTAAATTAGCGCGAGGAATATAGACCGGTTTAAATCCAAACTTCAGGGCTTCTTTTACACGCTGTTCTATAAAAGGCACTGACCTGATTTCGCCGACAAGCCCAACTTCGCCAATAAATGCCGAGGACGGTTCGAGCGGAATATCTCTGAAGCTGGACGCCAACGCCACCAATACTCCAAGGTTGATGGCTGTTTCATCAATCCGCAGCCCGCCTACCAGGTTCACAAAAATATCCTGCAACCGCATAGGCAATCCTGCCCGTTTTTCCAGCACGGCGACCAGCATTGCCAAACGCCGGTGATCGATCCCGTTGGCGGTGCGTTGCGGATTTCCATAAGAGCTTTGGGTAACCAGCGCCTGCACTTCAATTAAAAATGGACGGGTTCCTTCCATACTGACGGCAATTGCAGAGCCGGCAACATGTTTTTTCCGTTCGGCAAGAAAAAATTCCGATGGATTTTCTACGGGCGCTAATCCAATATCTTTCATTGTAAAAAGTCCGACTTCGTTTGTCGAACCGAAACGATTTTTCATTGATCGAAGAGTCCGATAAAAATTAGTTTTTCCACCTTCCAGATATAAAACAGTGTCAACAATATGCTCCAATACTTTAGGTCCCGCAATCATTCCGTCTTTGGTAATGTGACCGATAAAAATAGCAATAAAATCCTGCTCCTTGGCTTTTCGTAAAAGTGTGCCCGCACACTCCCGCACCTGGGTGACGCTGCCCGGCACATTATCATAAGCGTCGGAATAAACCGTCTGGACAGAATCAATTACTACGACCGCCGGTTTCTGTCTTTCTACATGATATTGGATGTTTTCTAAATTATTTTCACATGCAACCAGTATGCGGGAATCGCTGATTCCCATCCGGTTGGCGCGGAGCGAGATTTGTTCTTCGGACTCTTCTCCCGAAAAATACAAAAACCGATCACCTTTAAGATTAGCTAAAACCTGTAATATCAGGGTGGACTTTCCAATACCCGGCTCTCCTGCCAATAAAACGACCATGCCATCCACAAATCCGCCGCCCAGTACGCGGTCGAATTCATCCACTCCGGTGGCAAACCGCTCAATTGAACGCGAAACCGGTTGATGAAGCACTTGTAATTCACGCTTTGCAGTGCCGACGCTTTTAAACGCCTTTTTTGAAATTTTCTCTTCAACCATGGTGTTCCAAGCGCCGCATTCAGGACATTTACCGGTCCATTTGGGCTGCGAACTGCCGCATTCATTACAGGTAAATATTGTTTTGATTTTATTCGTCATACAGCTTTCCGTGAAAATGTTTTCAGACGTTTTACATACAGGTAATATTTTTTAAAATCATATAAGAACAGACCGCCAAAAATGAATCCTATTCCAAATATCTCATCTAAAGTTACGGCTTCATGTAAAAAAGTCAACCCGATCAGGGTCGCGATAATCGGCGTCAAGAAAGTAACAAAAGATAATTTCACCACTTCAATTTTACGTAACAGTGAAAAATATAAAAAAAACGCAATAGCAGAACCAAAAACACCTAAATACGCAGCCGCGCCGATATTTCGCGCCGACCAGGACATGTCTGCAAATTGTCCGGCTAATATCGCACCCGCCAAGTGAATTAAAGCCCCAATTAAAATTGACATGGCGGTCAGCGCCATTGGATCATAATCCTTCGCTTTTGCTTTCAAATAGACATTCGGATAGGACGCCATGACGACGCCCAGTAAAACTACCAGGCAGCCCAGAAGCACTTCAACATTAAAAACCAGATTTTGATCAGTTAAAATCAGAATTACTCCGACAATCGCGATAAAAATCGAAATTAATCGGCGAGCATTAAGTTTTTCAAGTGGAACCATGAGATGTGCAAACAGCCCCACAAACAGGGGCAGCGTCGCCCACAGAATGGCTGACAGGCTGCTTGGAATAAATTGCATCGCCCAGTATGTACAGAGGTAACTAAGTCCCATGCTATAGAATCCGACAACGCCGTACATTTTCAGAGAGGATTTATCAAACCTTATTCTTCGTCGGGTCAGTCCAATAACGGGAAATAAAACAAGCATTGCGAAACCATATCGCAAGGCAAGCCCAACCATCGGCGGAGTGGAAGATGAACCAATTTTTATGGCGGCAAAAGTGGTTCCCCAAATCAGACATAACAATAAAAACTGAAGATATTTTATCACACGCAGCTCAAATTATAAAATTCAATTCGGACGTGAAGCAAAGCACACCGCCCGGCTAGCTAAATTAGTGAAATAGTCGGTATCCTGAAATTAAAATTCGTTACTTTTTTATAAATTATGATGCGAAAGATTTAAAAATCCAGCCCAAGTGAAAAATACCACTGTGGTTTCCAGACTCTATTAAGATCCCAACGCCATGCCACATCTATTTTCAACAGGAAATATCCTAAAAACAGGCGCGTGCCGAATCCAAAACCGGACACGAGATCATCCAGGTATATTCCATTGTATTTATCATATCCAAACGGGTGAAAATCATATCCGTTCCATGCCGCACCCAGGTCAAGAAAGGTAATCCCCTGTATTCCACCCATGACCATCGGAACGGGCCAACCGAGCGCTAAGTATTTGATGAAGGGATAGCGAAACTCAAAATTGGACAAAAAATAGCGGGTTCCTTCACGCTCATAATAACGGGCGCCCCGCAACGGTGTAATAAACTCTGAAAAGTAAATATCTTCCACATCGGACATATTATGCCACCTGCGATAGCGCGGATTGATCCAGTTTGATTCGCCACCAAGGAAAAACCGCTGAGCATTTTTACCTTCACTCAAACCGGTGGTCAGGCGTATCCCAAAAGAGTATTCACGATTTAGTTTAAAATATCGCCTTATATCGGCTTGAACGCTCTGAAATTCCAGGCTGGTTTCACTATATTTTGGACTAACCATCATATCCAGCCGCCAGCGCCAACCATCAATGGGATAAAAATACCCCCACAAAGTATTGTCAAAAACCAATGCCGCCCTCGGCAGAATCGTATGGATCATCTGCTTATATTCTTCCTTACCGGAGTAAATATTAATCAATTTCTGCTCGACATTATAGGAGGTCGCTGCAAATTCAACACGTGAGAACCTGGAAAACGGTCTTGAAACAGAGATATCAAACCCATAATTCCTCAAGCGGTAGAGCTCCAACATACTTATTTGCCAAAAGTTAGCGGAATGAAATCCGGTAACGCCGACATTTGTCCGCTTGGCAAGGTACTGATATGACAGATAATAATCGCTATTTTCAAGATCGATGTACATCTCCGTTCCAAATGTAAAGCGATGGTCACCAAGCACATCGCTAAAGGCAAAAACCGTTGTCCCCTGAAATCCCCAGAATGTGTTGTAACCCGCCTGACTGTCAATCAAATCCAGGGTAAACTTGGTCTTGTAAGGATTAACTTTGAATTTGCCTTCATCGTCTTTATAACTAACCGTATCCGCAGGTATATCAACAGTATCCGGGACTTGACTTGGCAATTGCTGATAATTTGGAGCGAAAATATAGTTTGTATAGGATTGTTCTGCACCTACTTTATGAGTGTAAGATCGCTGAACATCTTCCGGAGAGGGTATATCAAAACGAATATTTTCTTCCGGATTATCCCATATTTCTGTCAATCTGTTAGCAAATACAGTCGGTTTAATTGTTTTTGGTTCATCTATCATGGATAACGGGTTGCTTATTGTAAACACATCCCATCCGGAATTTGAATAACCTGCAAAAACCAGTCGGGAATCATCTTGTGACAAACTCGGTTGAAATACTCCCGTCAGTGCATTCGTTACGGCAATGTGGCTATTGGAATCAAGATCGAGAATATAAAGGTTTGATATGCCGTGAGCATCTGATGTATAAATAATCTTATTTTGAGTATGCGCCCAGGTAGGGTAATTTTCGTTCCAGGGAGTGTCCGTCAGTTGACTGATTTCCCCTGTTTTTACATCATAAACGAATAAATCTGTTTGATTATAAGGCGAGGTTGACCAATTCGTAAGATCATCAGAACTTATCTCGGTATTATTGATATTACGTTGTGATGCGAAGACAATTTTTTTACCGTCGGGCGACCAGTTCGGTTCGAAATCCGACGCCCAGTCATTCGTCAAACGCGTTAACTTTTTCTTTTTCAAATGAAACACGTACAGATCTGTACGATCATTGTGCAAACCAATAAAGGCTATTTGCTTGCCATCAGGTGACCATGCCGCGGAAAAGAGTTCGTTACATTCATCAAATGAATATTTTTTTCGCTTCTTTGTCTTTGTATCAACAATTATTAACGCATCTTTTGCACCGCTCTTGACAGCCATAACAATTTTTTTCCCATCCGGAGACCAGCTGAGACGGGGATTTAACCATTTCAATTCTTCCAGATCGGGAGTTCGCTGTCCGCTTACCAGCTTTTTTAAAACTTTTCCGTCAGAAGCGGAGATCAGATAAATATCGGCGTAGCCCTTGCGGTCGGACATTAAGGCAATTTGGGTTCCGTCGGGATTTATAGCGGGCCCAGTATTGAAATAGTTTCTCAATTTTTTATGATCGGTCAAACGAATGGCAATATCTTCCAGTTCATCCCGGTCTGCAACATCCGGCCAGTATTCCGTACGCACCCATTTATGCCAGGATTCCGACAGCTCTTTCAGATTCATTCCGATAGAGGTTTCGAAGCCTTTCTCAGCGCTGGAGCGACCCTTCATGTTCGACCAGATTTCCCCAATTTTCTGTTCACCATATTTTTCCGCGATAAAGCGGTAAACGGATTGCCCGCCTTTATAGGCTAAATAATAATCCAGTTCTTCAATATTTGGAATATCGTTACTGGTGGCAATATCACGCAAAATCATATCGGCATTGGTATCCCAACCCATGGAAATATATTCAGCAAATCCTTCATTCATCCATAATGGAATTCGCAATCGAACTCGTCCGGAGACCACACTCTGGATACTCCCGCCGTAAATCATATCATTGACGACCACATGAACCAGTTCATGGCGCAATAAATGCCTGAAGCTACTGTTGCTTCCATCAAATGACATGACAGCGCGATTTTTAAATATTTCCGTAAATCCTTGAATGCCTTCGTACATATATTGCAGCGTGACATTGGTCTGCTGAAAATCACTGTGAGAATTATAAATAATAATTGAGGTGCGTTTTCGCATCCGCCAATTCAAAACACTCGATATTTCTTTTACCACCTGCTCGAGAATCGGCGCGGATAAATTTGCCAGTTCCTTGCCATTATCATGAAAATAAATATCAAAATGCTCGGTCTGGATAAATGACCAGGTGTGGGCATCATACCGGACTTTATTTTTCCCAAATTGGGCAAATGCCGGGTCGATCAACAAGACGCTAAGGATAATAAGTAAAAAGGTAATTCGTTTCATTTTTTATAATACCATTGATTTTATATTCTCATTTTAATCTATAAAACATAACCATTCACGGTTTGAAATTAGAAATTAGAAATTTGTATTATCATATTTTTGTGCTGTTGATAAACGCATTCAACTTTGGACCAAGTTTTTCAATTATTATTTGGTATTTTGAAGCACCTGACTTATTTAGAACCTTCCTCCGAATAAGTTTTCGTAACCATGCTTTAGTTTCTTCAAAAGATCCTCTTGAATATATATAAAACCTTTTCCTGTCCGCCGGAGTATAACGTCCATATCCTTCTGCTATATTCGCAGCTATACTGTCAGATGCTCGTATAATCTGATAACCAACTGTGTTTTGAACCTTTTTGTTCCACTTGTCAAAATCGCACCAAACCAAATCAGACAATTCTTCTGATAGTTTGTAAACCTCTAATTCGTAAACTCTTTTCATATTTTCTAATTTCTAATTTCCAATTTCAGTGTTCTGTGAACGCTTACTATAAAACCTGTCAATATTTTTCCAATCTCAATCATTTATTTAGATGCCCTTAAGCCGGAAAAAGATACATCAATCATTTTATATATACAACCTTTTGCTCAAGATTTATATTGTCCGATTCAAGCCGAATTATATAAACACCGGAAGGAAGAGATTTTGGCTGCCATGTTTTTTGATAATAACCCGCCGGCATAGCGCCGCTTTCAATTACATCGGCAACCCTGCCTGTTATATCATACACTTTCAATTCACCGACGATATTATATGGCAGATAAATTTCAAAATGCGTTGCTGCATTAAAGGGATTGAAGGGATTCGGATGGGGACGCGTTAACAAAAAGCGATCCGGGATATAGCCAAGATCAGGATCAATCATGGAATACTGAACAGATTTTAACACCCAACCGCCGGGATCAATTTCAATATTAACAGGCATATCGGCAAACCGAAATTCAAATTGCTGAACAAATAATGAATCAATGATTGTCAGCATTGTATCACTTTTAAGAAATTCCACCCGAACGTCGAGAGGCATTATAAAGAGATTTTGAGGATACTGGGCTTGCTCAATATCAACGGTTACATCCCAGTCATTTACCGAGATTTGTTCGCGGCTCCAACTCACTTTGTAATTCGGTTGACCGATTTGATAGATCCATTGATCGAAGAACCAGTCAAGATCATCGCCATAAACCTGCTCGCAAATTCTCTGGAAATCATCGGTTGTGACAACGTCCATAAAGTAGGCTTCCCGGTACGCCGGAAAAATATCCCGGAAAACCTCTTCGCCAACAATATGTCTCAACATGTGCAGAACCCAGGCTCCTTTATCATAAACCAGCAGGTCAAAAATCGATGAAACACTCGTTGTATCGGTAATGTATATCGGACTGTTTTGCCATTTTTCCGGTCGATTTATATCATCCATGTACTTTTTTAGAGCTTCGGCACCGCCTTTATGTTCTTTCCAGAGCGCTTCAGAATAGCGGGCAAATCCTTCGTTAAGCCAGATATTTTTCCAGTTCGCACAGGTAACCATATCGCCCCACCACTGATGAGCCAGTTCATGGCAAATAAGCAGCTCACTATAACTTCCCAGACTGGTGCAGGTCTGATGCTCCATACCTCCGCCCCAGGAAAATTGGGCGTGACCGTATTTTTCATTAATGAAGGGATATTCTCCCCAGATACCGGCAAAAAAACCGATCATTTCCGATGTCAATGAAAGATTACCAATCCGACTTGCATACTCGGGAAAGTACCAATGTTTTATCGGCATGACTGTGCCGTCCAAACCTGTATAGGAATGTTCAAGCTCGGCATAGTTTGAGATCGCTAATGATATGAGATAGACTGCGATCGGATACCGTTCCTGCCAGGTAAAAGTCGCGGTCCCGTCCTGATTATTTACCACCGATACCAGCGTGCCGTTGGACACGGCGGTTAAGGTATCGGGAACGGTGATGACAATATCGACAGAGTCGGCTTTATCGCTGGGCAAGTCCTTGCACGGAAACCAGCTATGGGCACCATAGGGTTCGCTCAGAGTAGATACTATTGGAACGCCGCTATGATAATTAAAAGCAAATCCCTGGAAGCCGCCTTCTTCAGGATGCCCGGCATAGCTTATCTGTATTTCAAACACATCTCCACTATCTAAAGGTGTGGAAAAATAGGCGTGAAACCCATCTCCGGATCGCAAATAGCTACAGGCGTCCGATCCAACACTGTCGATCTGCATAGAAGACATAAGGTCTAAAAATATGTATGACAGCTCATCGATCCGGGATTTTCCTCTGATTGTAGTTGTCCCGGAAATTTTCTCGTTGCTTATATCAACATTAATATCCAACCCGTAATATCCCACATCATAATCTTTACGATTATTCAAACTCATGGATTTCGCCATCTTTCTGCGGTTTTCCAGCAGTCGTCGCTTGAGTTCAATTTCCTGGTTCACCCAATCCGGGTCGGATTCGCTAAAAATTGAAATACTCAGTATTAATAAAATGGATAATATGGCATACTTGCTAAACATTAGTGTTCTCAATCAAAATTACGAAAAACAGCGCACTTTTCATTGAAAAATATCACATTTATTTCATCCTGTTATCATATCCGAAAAATTCGTACATTTTCAATAGTTTAAATATCCGGGAGTATTAACACTATGGCGCATGTAATTGTTCCTGAAGCAGAAGCGATTCTGGATAAAGAATTTAAGGTTCTGGACAAAGGTTTCGTCCGTCTGATTGACTATCTCGGCGGAGACAGCCGAATCGTACAATCGGCTCGCGTCAGCTATGGTCAGGGCACAAAATCTGTTCGTGAAGACCGGGCTCTCATCGATTACCTGATGAGCCATCAGCATACTTCGCCTTTTGAACAGGTAATTCTCACTTTTCACTGCAAGATGCCCATTTTTATCGCCCGTCAGTGGATCCGGCACCGTACAGCCCGAATTAATGAAATATCCGGTCGCTACAGTATCATGGAAAATGAATTTTATGTCCCAAATTCGGATCAGATAAAATTTCAAAGTATAGACAATCGTCAAGGTCGGGCGGAAGAAGAAGTGCCCGTAAAACTGCGCCAAAAAGTGCTGAACATTTTAATCAACGATCAGAAAAGCGCCTATGATGATTATGGAAAATTGATTGAAGACGGCATTGCACGGGAACTGGCGCGCATTAACTTACCGCTATCCCTCTATACCCAATGGTACTGGCAGATTGATCTAAACAATTTGTTTCACTTTCTCAAATTACGCCTTGATTACCACGCTCAATGGGAAATCCGGCAATATGGAAAAGCCATGGCTGAAATTACAAAGGCGGTTGCGCCGCTGGCTTATAACGCCTTTGAAACTCACGTATTGAACGCCATAAGTTTTTCGGGTAAAGAACTTGAAGCGCTTGCAAACCAGCTACAGGGGAAAGAGCATCAATTGAAAGGTATTCATAAAACGGAATATGAGGCGAAAATTCAGAAGATTATGACCCGAAAACACGAGTAGAATTCAGATGGGTAATACTATTTTTTTACTTATTTGTTGAATTTTTGGGAATAATATGTGACATTCACAACATGATAAATGTGAAATAATTTATAAACTTGATTAATTAAATACAAAGGGAGGTCTGAGATGTCTCCAAAATACAAAATTCAAATCATCATTTTTACGGTGATCTTTTTAACTGCGAATCTTTTTGCGACGAACTACTACGTCAGAAAAAGCGGCGATGACAGCAACGATGGATTATCCGCATCTACCGCCTGGAAAACCGTCACTAAAGCCGCCCAATATTCCCTTTCACCCGGTGATACTGTTTTTATTGGCGCCGACAAGGCGCTCACTTTTGATGGTATCAACGATTATGTTGATTGCGGGAATGATATAAATTTGAATATTACTTCCGCGATTACGAGTGAGACGTGGATAAATAGAACAGTAAGCTCACAAACAGTAATTTTGAGACCGGACGGAGCCGGGGATAAAAACACCTGGGATTCAGGTACTTACTCAGATGTTAATGACCAAAGCGACGCCACTTATCTTGAGTCATCCGGTGGAGTATCACCACCATGGCAGGAAGGATTGTTTTCAACTGCAAATCATTCAGCGGGAAGCGGGACAATTAGTTGGGTAAGGGTTCATATCAGATATAAAGACGACGCGACAGCGCTTATTCATGCAAAGGTCAGAACAAGTATGAAAACCAACGGAACTGAATATGATGGGGATGATGTAACTTGTAGCGCTTCTTGGGCAGACACTTACACCAAATATGCAACAAACCCTTCAACAGATTCTAACTGGACATGGAATGAAATTGATAACATTCAGATCGGAGCCGATGGACAGGGAACGGGAACATTGCTATTACCTGTTAAAGCTCAAGTCGCAGAGGTCTGGCTGGAAGTTGGACAAACAGTAATTTTGAGACCGGACGGAGCCGGGGATAAAAACACCTGGGATTCAGGTACTTACTCAGATGTTAATGACCAAAGCGACGCCACTTATCTTGAGTCATCCCTAAGTGAACTATTGCCACCATGGCAGGAGGGATTGTTTTCAACTGAAAATCATTCTGCGGGAAGCGGGACAATTAATTGGGTAAGGGTTCATATCAGATATAAAGACGACGCTACGGCGCTTATTCATGCAAAGGTTAGAA
>JAUVYH010000005.1 GCA_030603165.1 Fidelibacterota bacterium | reverse complement strand
ACAAGTCTGAATAGAGTTAGATATCTGTTTAATATGAAAAAAGATGGCTAAAATGTAGTGGTGAAAATAGTATGCGCTACAATAACTATTCCCATGTAAAACAATATGTTATCAAATTTGATTTGTCGAAGTTGGGTTAAGAATGCATTGGAAAAGTCTTCTCCTGTCACTAACAATATAAAGACCTTTCGGGAGGTCCGTCTTGATCTTAAGCTTTTTCTTTTCCGCATCTTTGGAAACTGTAGTTATAATTTCTTCAATAACATCATCTAATTTTACATCTTCGAAATGAATATCTAATTTACCTGCCTCTATCTTTGAGATATCAATAACATCATTTATTAAGCTGAGAAGGTGTTGAGATGAATTATAAACAATATCCAGATCCTTCCTGGCTTCCTCATCTATCTTCCCGGATATACCCTGTAAGAGTAAACCGGTAAAACCAATTATAGAATTCAGCGGAGTTCTAAGCTCGTGGCTCATGCTGGCGATAAACATGGATTTCATGCGGTCAAGATCCTGAAGTTTGATATTTGCTTCGGATAATTCTTTTGATTGCTTTGCCAATTTGGTTTCAGTGTTCTTCAGGTCGGTTATATCCTCTATTAAAAGGATTGTGCCGTTCAAGATCGATCGTCCTTTTATTAACATGAACTTCTTATTTACCGTAACGAATGGTAAATCGAATTTTCTTCTACCTCTTTTCAAATTATTTTCAATAGCAGTCTTCAGTATGGGAATATCGGTTAACATCTCCAATATATTTTTTCCGACAGCCCTGTTTACAGACATTTTCTTTCCAATATAGTCAATTGCAAAAGAATTGGTAAGTATAATTTCACCTTCCAAATCGAAAGCAATGATCCCATACGGTGCATTACCAATGATGGAAACCAGAAATTCCTTCACTTCAAAAAGGGCTTTTTCTTGTTCACGATCAATAATACTCATAGTATTTTACCTTCTTACATATTCATTCTAAGAATTTACTGAAATTAGAAATTAGAAATTTGGGCTTCATGCTTTTGTACTGTTGATGAACGCATTCAATTTTGGGCCGAGTTTTTCCCGTAAGGGATGCCTTTCCAAAGGAATCTTCGATCGGTACAAGTTTCAATCCATGAATAACTACCAAAATTCTTTGCAGGCGGTCGTTTTATTCTGACTTATGACTGCTTTCAATTTACCTTCTTACATATTCATTCTAAGAGTTTACTGAAATTAGAAATTAGAAATTTGGGCTTCATGCTTTTGTACTGTTGATGAACGCATTCAATTTTGGGCCAAGTTTATCAACTATTGCTTTGTATTCTACCGCGTTTGACTCAGATAAAACTTTTCTTCTGATGAGTTTTCGCAACCATGATTTGGTTTCTTCAAGCGAACCTCTTGAATATATATAGAACTTTTTCCTGTCAGCGGGAGTATACCGACCATACCCTTCCGCTATATTTGCTGCTATGCTGTCGGATGATCGTATTATCTGATAGCCCACAGTGTTCTGAACCTTTTTGTTCCACTTATCAAAGTCGTGCCAGACCATATCTGATAACTCTTCTGCCAGTTTGTAGACATCCAATTCGTAAACTCGTTTCATCTCTCTCCAATTTCTACTTTCCAATTTCAAGTTTCAATCCATGAATAACTACCAAAACTCTTTGCAGGCGGTCGTTTTATTCTGACTTATGACTGCTTTCAATTTACCTTTTCCTTTTTGCTACGAGAACCGTTGCGTCACCATATTGATGATGATAATTCTTCATAATGAAATTTGCAATATGTTGCGCGCTCCGGTCAAGTGGCAAATCTTCCTTTGAATAGTGATCTTTTATTCCATCGGAACTCATTATAATTATAATTTTGCGACCGCAGCGAAATTTCTGCAATTTTAAATTCGGAAGCCTGATATCTCCCACCATTCCTTTACGGCTTCGAAGGTTGATCTTTTCAGGATTACCATAAATATGAATAGAAGTATCTCCTACTCCCACATATTCCAGGGAACGAGGTTTTAAGAGCAGGATTTCTAATACACAACTTCTGACCAAAGAAACATCAAATTCTTTTCTTATATTTCTATGGCATTTTTTTACAATTGTAACCGGATCGGATCTATAATTATTTTTGATAATTTTTTTTACGAAGGTAGCAACTTCATAGGCATGTAATCCATTACCGGTGCCGTCGATAACAGCGAGGAGTACTTTATCTCCTTCAAACTCTTTGATGACATAAGCATCGCCATTAAACAAATAGCGTTCATCATTTAAAGAAAGTATTCCATATTCAATTTCTTCTTCGGGGATAGGCAGATATTTTTTCATAATGACTCTGGTACCCAGTCCGGGTTTTGAGCGGATGACAAATTCGTCCATTGCCCTTTTAGCGGCGTTCAATCCTACACCCAAGGAACCGACTTTACTTGAATATCCTTCCTGCATCACTTTTTTTACATTTTTCACGCCTTGCCCATTATCCCGTACAAAAAATTCAAGACCTTTTTTGTTTGCGGCTAATCGTATGGATAAAGCGCCCTTCCCGGCGTGCTTCACAGTATTCCCCACGACTTCTGATACGGCAATAGCTACCTGGGCACAATCATTTTTATCAAAGCCTAAATCGGAAGCTATGCCGGAAGCCACATCTCTTGCTTCTGCAGTGCTTTGTTCATTCTCAATTTCTATTGTGATTGGTTCAAAGCGATCGATATTTATGCTCCCTTTATGGTTCCTTTTAATTTTTACTGGATAAATATACTAAACATAGAAAATCTGAATACCCAATATTCAACACGGAATATCCAATATCCAAGTATTTTTTTGGTATCGCTCCTTTTTCTTTTTCGCCGTATCAATGCTCTTGAAGAGCATTGAAATCAACTCATCTGTCTCCTGCAATAAAGGGGACAATTTTTTTAGGGTTGAATTAATTTTACCCAAACTATTATTTTCAGCCACACTTCAGTCTTTCTCAACTCTTTTAAGGCCACTTTCAATTTATTCACCCTGTTAGATATATCGTTTAAAGTATTGTTTTCTGCTAATTTATTAATTATCTAACGGGGTAAATAAAATCAGCCTTAGATTCAGCACTTTTACCATAGGCATTCCTCTAGAAGAGCCTCTCCGTAATTTGGAGCGGGTGATGTCCCGCTTCTTAGTATTTGAGAAGCGATATGTTTACCTGCTTTTGTTTCAGGTAGTTGTTCTGAAACATTAATAATTCTAACCGCATAATCAATAAACCGTTCCTGTAAGTCAAACTTCTTTTCTTTTTCATTCATATTTGGAAATTCCTTGCCTGCCTCGTGAAATCTTTTTTTTATTGCACTGGGGTTGGATATTGGACATTATTTTAACATACCAACTCAATTCTTAAAAGAGTCTCCTTTTTATCGTTTCAGGATTGGCATAATCTCCCATTCAGCTTCTTTCCCAGATGATGCATTTCTTTACAATTAACGCTCAAGATCACCTATTTTTACACTGCTATAAGAAAATAGATACAGTATTTTTTTATTATTTTAACTTTTCAACATCAACCAGTTTTAGTCCTTGTATTTCGTACACCAATTTAATAGCAGATTTAAGGTCTCTGGATATTCTGAATCCTTTCACTTCGATACCGGCGGTAACCATTATCTGAGCAACCGGCGGCATAATTCCACAAAAAATAGTTTCTACCCCGATAAGAGCGCATGTTTCTCCCAATCTTACCAGGTGTGATGCTACTGCGGAATCAATAATGTCAACATTGCCGAGATCAACTATAATTATCTCAATTCCGGTAGCAGAAAGCATTTCCAGAATCCTGTCGGTAATGGCTTTCATTCTGGCGGAGTCCAAAATACCGAAAAATCCGGTATAAAGGCATTTTTCAGTGATCTTATTTACGACAATGGGAACCTCTCCTCCGATTTTACTGCGGCTAATAGCCACTTTTGCATCTGTTTCGTTTCTTTTTGGCATGTTTGCCTCCTTTAATTTATTGTTAAACTCTCTTTATAAGTGAATTCTTATAAATCTATAAAACTATCACCCGATTTTTAGTTAATTTGCTCATGTATTAAGATACTATATTTTCTCAAGTGCTACAATCTATTCCTTTGTTTTTTTTTCTTCCATCGAATGACTTCTCCGACTAAAGTCGGGATTTGGGGTTGAGATCATCCTATTCCACCGAATAAATTCGGTGGTTAATGTTTCTTTTGGTAAATTATTCAAATACACGGATAGCCATTCCCCCGCCTGTCCCCCTGGGGAATTCACTCGGGTTATCCTCCGATTAAAGTCGGATGGGGTTTTTGTGGATTTTTCCATCCACCGGCTAAAGCCGGCGGTTAACGTTTTACCTTTTGAATTTCCCATCATCTTATCTCTAAACATTAACCACCCAATTTATTGGGTGGGACAGACGTTACCATTACTTTCACCCCTCGAATTCATTCGGTTCGCTTCCCCAACTAACTTTCTCATTAAAACCAAAAACCCACGACAATCGTCGTGGGCCGGCAAATATTCAGAATTCCTCACAACTGATTCAACAGTCACCGGAAATTCCGTAATGTAGTTAAAATGTCTCACAGTCTGACCACTTTTGCTCCTTGTATTAATAATTTAATCATAACTTTAATATATAACAGCCTTTTCATCGAAGAATTTCAATTAACGTTGTTCCGATAGCAGCCGGACTTTCGGCAATTCGAATTCCGGCTTCTTTTAGTACTTTAATCTTCTCCTGTGCAGTTCCTTTGCCGCCGGCAATGATTGCCCCGGCATGTCCCATCCTTCGACCGGGCGGCGCGGTGATTCCGGCAATAAACGCCACAACCGGTTTCGAGAAATTCTTTTTAATAAACTCAGCAGCATCTTCTTCGGCTGTACCTCCAATTTCTCCTATAAGGATTACAGCTTCCGTTTCAGGATCATTCTCAAACAACGGTAACAGATCGATAAATGTCGTCCCGATAATCGGGTCGCCGCCGACTCCGATACAAGTCGATTGTCCCAATCCAAGCTGAGTAACCTGATGCACGGCTTCATAAGTCAACGTGCCGCTCCGCGACACAATCCCAATAGTACCTTCTTTATGAATAAATCCCGGCATAATTCCAATCTTCGATTTCCCCGGCGAAATAATCCCCGGACAATTCGGTCCGATCAAGCGTGTTTTTGAATTCTTTAAAATATGGGAAACCTTGATCATATCCTGGGTTGGAATGCCTTCAGAAATGCAAACCACTACATCCAATTGCGCATCGCCGGCTTCCAGAATAGCATCGGCGGCAAATTTGGGCGGCACAAAAATGACGCTGGCATTTGCGCCGGTAGCTTTTACAGCATCACGGGCAGAATTGAAAATCGGCAGTCCGTGTTCCGATTTCTGACCGCCTTTACCGGGTGTTACGCCACCGACAATTTTCGTCCCATATTCCAGCATCTTACTCGTATGAAACGCGCCTTCTTTACCGGTTATACCCTGTACTAATACTCGTGTGTTTTTATCTATTAAGATGCTCATTAGTCCCCTCCGTTAATTATTTGCCGCTTCGACTGCCAGCTCGGCAGCTTCCTGTAATGTACTGGCAATGTTGAAATTCAGCGGCGATTCGGCAAGTATTTTGCATGCTTCAGTTGCGTTCGTTCCCTCAAGCCGCACGACTACCGGAATAGAGGTTTTCAAGGTTTGTAATGCATCCACTATTCCCCAGGCAACCCGGTCACATCGGACAATTCCACCAAAAATATTTATCAAAACCGCTTTCACATTGGGATCTGACAGTAATATTTTAAACCCATTGGCAACAGTACCCGATGAGGCAATACCGCCTACATCCAGAAAGTTCGCCGGTTCTCCGCCTTGCAATTTGATAATATCCATGGTTGCCATTGCCAATCCTGCGCCGTTCACCATGCAGCCGACATTTCCATCCAGGCGAATGTAATTCAACTTATATTTCGACGCTTCCAGCTCTGAGGGTTCCTCCTCGCTGGTATCCCGCAATTCAAGAAAATCAGGATGACGATACAGCGCATTATCATCAAAATTGATCTTTGCATCCAGTGCGACCAGCTCGCCCGTTGATATTATTACCAATGGATTGACTTCCACCAGAGAAGCGTCGGTTCGCCGAAATACATTGTACAACGACCATAGAAATTTTACACCGTTTTTTGCGGATTCGCCTTTCAACTTCAGGGCAGACACCAGCCGGTTATACTGAAAATTCTGCATGCCAAATCCCGGGAGGGCATACTCTTTAAAAATCTTTTCGGGTGTTGTCCTGGCAACTTCTTCAATTTCCATTCCGCCTTCTGTTGAAGCCATTATTACAGGTTGAGCTGTTTTGCGGTCTATGACAATACCGACATAGAGTTCCCGCTGAATATCAACCGCCTCTTCGATCAGCAACCGATTTACAGTTTTACCCTGAGGTCCGGTTTGCACTGTAATTAATGGATTTCCAAAAATCTTGTCGATTATCTCTTGCGCGTCAGCAGCGGATTTGCTGACTTTCACGCCGCCGCCCTTGCCTCTGCCGCCGGCATGGATCTGAGCCTTGATGACACAGGGAAACCCTATTTTCCCGGCAGCCTGCAATGCTTCTTCCCTGGAAAACGCCGGCACACCGTTTGGCACCCGGACGTTAAACTTCTTTAAAATCTCTTTTGCCTGGTACTCGTGAATTTTCATGAATTCTCCTTGTTCAATTACAAAACGTTAATAATTTAAGTTTCGCATATAACTAAATCTTTAAAAATCAACAGAACATCCCCCTTTTTATTCCCCCATTTCCTATATTCCCCTCTAAAAAGTTGAACGAAGATAAATCCCGATCTTCGGGAGCGTTTCACGATTATTTATCATTTGAAAAACGATATAATTCTGTTCCAAAAATCCTCTCTATCCTGCCAAAATAAACGGTATGATAATCCTTATCAGGATATTTCCTATCAATAGTAGCATCCAGAAAATTCTGAGGTTTAAATACATCCGAATAAATTTTTCGGCATTCAATGATCAGTTCGGCTTCCGCATAACCCGGCGCTTCAACGACATCGGACGCAATTGGCGTAAGGCTCGTTAAAGAAAGTTTATCACCATCCCTACCCGATCTCGAGCCTAATAATTGCAGATCAGCACGATGTTTTTTACTAAATGCCGCTAACGTGAACGTAGAATATTTTTCAATAAACTGATGGGTATAGCGAGTCGGTCTGACGACTACCTGCACAAACGGCGTTGACCACATAGCGCCGATACTTCCCCAGGCAACGGTCATACAATTGAAATCATTCTTTTTAAAATCACCGCTGGTCAATAAAAGCCATTGCTTAAGCCATAAATGGTGGGATCTGGCTATAAAGTCATCGATGTCTATTGAAATACGCTCCATTCTTCACCTCATTCCAATCAGTAAAAATATAGCAAGTTATAAAGTACGTGACAGGATTAATCTCCTCAATACTAATAACCATTTCAAACAACTACTCCACTCTGTAACTTATTTCCAATTGTTGACTTTTACAATTTTTCCGTTCGTCGTAATCTGAACAGCGTGATTTATATCCGTTCGATACAGTCTCGTCTGCATATTTTTATATCGTTCAATCGTTGATGCAGACGGATGATTGTATTTATTTCTGTTTCCGACTGATATTAGTGCAATTTCAGGATCGATAAGATTAACATAGGATGACGTGGAGGACGTCTTACTTCCATGATGAGGAACTTTTAGTATCGTCGATTTGAGTTCATCATTCCAAAGACATAAATATTTCTCGGATTCTTTTTCAGCATCACCGGTGAATAATACACTCACATCATTATAGCGGAGTTTACATACTAGCGAAGCATCATTATAATTCCGCTTATGGCGCTCCAGGAAACGTTCTGACGGATGCAGAAAAAGTAATTTTATCTCATCTGAAAGAGAGGCTATTTCGCCTGCTTCAGGGGTAATGATTGGTATTTTCAATGAATCGGCAAGGTGATGTATTTCCCGGTACACCCGCGATCTGGCTATCAGATCACTTTCCCATATTTGACCTACATCCAGATGTCTTAAAATATATGGCGCACCCCCAATATGATCGTTGTGAGGATGACTGAGAATCAGTACATCGATCTTCCGTATGCCGCGACGCTCCAAGTAGGGACAGACTACCAGTTTCCCATAGTCCCGTCTATAGTTTCGATCCCCTGTATCAATGAGAATTGTCCTTTTTGACGGTAATTCGACAAGCGCCGCGTCACCCTGACCGACATCCAGAAAAGTAATCGTCATTTGAGATGATCCGGCAATAGCCGACCAGATATAGATATTCGCTACAACCAACAATCCAATTATAGTCACTTTTTGTACTCTTTGTCTGTCAAAATTCAGCAATGCAAGTATCAGGGCATATAGCAAGATCAGAGTCGGCAATGATATTTGGGGCACCTGAATATATGCAAATGGTATTTGGGAAATAGATTGAATAATTCGCTGCATGAATCCAATCAGAAGCGTTTCTACCTCGCCATAGACCACGTTAAAGCCCTGCCAGCAAAAACCAAGGATAATCTGGGTAAATCCCAGCGCGCCTATTATACTGATCAGTGGTATCACAATAATATTGGATAATAGCGAAATAATAGGTATCCGGTGGAAATAATAGACAGTTATCGGCAGTGTCCCCAACAGTGCAGATAGAGAAACCAGAAACAGTTGGTATATTTTCTTTAAGAAATTTACTGACACTGACTTTGGATGTAATTTATCCGGCAGCAATACTTCTAAACGACGATAAATATAAACAATCGAAAAAACCGCCGTAAATGACAATTGAAATCCCATATCGAAGAGTTGCAGGGGATCTATTAATGTCTGGATGAACGCTGCGGCAGCTAATGAATTATACACATTAACCTGTTTTTCCCAGCCCTTGGCAATCAGGATCATGGACGCCATGATAACTGCCCGCAAAACCGATGGCTTGATATCTACAACAAGAACATAGGCGCTCAATGCCAGAATAGTAAGGATCACTTTGAGTTTTAGGGGAAGTCTTAAAAATCCGAAAATTACCCAGAAGACCAGAGCCACATACCCCACGTGTAATCCGGAAACTGCAAGCACATGAATGACGCCTGAATCTATAAATGCCTGCTTAGTCTCATCATCGATCTCACTGCGGACGCCGATCAGCAACGCCTTTAAAATGGCGCCCTGCTCACCCTTTACCGATATGGCAATCAGATCCTGAATTCTGTATTTCAGGATATTTGCCGTTCGGCGTAATGAATATATCGATCGCGGTTTTGAAATGCTTATTTCTTGCTCCTTCAAATACCCGATCGCAAAGATGTGATGATTTATCAGATATTGCTTATAATCAAATTCACCCGGATTTCGTCTGCCCATAGGCATACGCAATGTCGTAAAAAACCTCAATTCATCACCGTAAAAATACCGGCGTTGACTATCCTTGACTTTTAACAGTATTTTTCCCTGACATTCTATCCATCGATCCCTTTTAATGCGGACATGATTTACAATAATTTTTTGGGTACCTTCTGCGCCTGCTTCAGCCGTTTCGATCATTACGATCAGACTATCCTCCCTTTCATCAATATAGTTACTGATGTGATCGGTGCCTTTTACGGATCGTAATTGATGATTTACACCACCGATTCCAAATATCATTAATAGAATAAGTACTAATGAATATGGTTTTTCAGATAATATGTAACTCAGAATAATTGAAGCTGAAACTCCAACCGACCAGATTACATAATTAATTGGCAGATACCGATCTGACAGGATACCGAGAAAATACCAGAGGACCAGGAACGCCAGGGGCGTACGTTTTATAATATTGTCTATCATCTAAAGATAAAAGAATTTATCTTTTAAAAATTATCAGAAGATTGAAATTTTTCCGATCAGGCTCAAATAAAACCAGTTAAAAGCTGTAGTAGCGGCAAGCACACCCAGCACAAATGGCAGAAAATTATGCCTGATAGTAAAATGAATATAGAAAAATACCGCAGTGACACCAAAGGTAATAATATTTGTCAGGATCAGAATTGCAATCCACGATAATAAAAGCGTTTCACTGTTTCCATGCCAGAGCTGGAAGAAAATAGTGGCAAACAGAAGGCTTGAGCTTAAAATGACATGATACCAAAAATAAAAAGACAGGCGATTATCTCTTTTAATAAATTGAAGCAGAATCCCGATAAAAAACACCAACAGAGCAGTGACGACGCTCAAAGCAAACCAGGTGAGTACCAGATTGTCAAATGTTTGCGGCGAAATCCAGAACCTGAATTGCCTGAGTATGTTTGGTTCCATAGAGACCATAAACAGACCGAATCCGGCTATTGCAATCGTCAGCAAATATCCATAAAAATGTGTCGAAAGATGAATTTCTTCGCTTTGTGATTGATTATCCATAACTATTTATTCCATTTTTATCTATTTTTATTACTCGGTAGCCTTCTGGCTTCGTATAGCCAAAGATCGCTTTTTTTAACATCGCCCAAATGCCGCGCCAGTGTAATGCGCAGAGCTGCTCCGAACGAAATTTTAAAATTATGCGGATCGGCATAAAACGCATTAAGCAATTCAATAATCAAATAGATGCGGTTATCTTCCTGAGGAATATAGTCCCGGATCTTCTTCCGCATTTGGCTAACATAAAAAGGTTCAATAAAGGCAAATTCATTCTTCTGCTGTGTTCTGACATTAATATCGATAATATTTTCTGCTTTTTCAAGTCCGTTTAAGTAGCCCGTCACGTAGTAGAGTTTATTGTCTTTCTTCATACGATTCCAAATATTTCCATCTACTACTTTGTCCTGTTTTGCAAAAAGAATATTGCCGATAATGAGTAAAGTAATAACGGATAAAGTAATTCTGAATGATTGTTTCATTATTCTCTGTAATGGTTAATTATTGGAAATCTTCGACCAACACCAAAGGCTTTGCCGGTTACTTTCAAACCGGGCGCCGCCTGTCGTCTTTTGTATTCAGTCAGCCTGATCTTATTCATGATATCTTTGATCAGGTTTCGATCATATCCCATTTTGATGAGTTCAGCGGACGATTTCCGGTCATTAATAATCAAATCAACGAGCGGACTTACGATCTCATAATCGAAGGGATCAATCTGCGCTTCCGCCAGTTCGGCGCTTGGCGGACGTTGGAATATCCGCTCCGAGATAATCTGCTTCCCGTTCTTCTCGTTCACATATCGCGCCACGGCATACACCTCGAGTTTACTCAAATCCGAGATAACTGCTAAGGCTCCCGCCATATCTCCATACATTGTACAATATCCAAGCGCCAATTCTGTTTTGTTACCGGTTGACAGTACATAATAACCAAATTTATTGGCAATAGCCATTAAAATATTTCCACGTATCCTGGACTGAATATTCTCTTCGGTAATATCAGATTGGGTATCTTTGAAAATATCCTTCAATTCAATATTGTACGTTTCTGCAATTCTGTCAATTGGAACTTCCAGGCACTTTACCCCGAGATTTTTCACCAGTAATTTTGCATCCAGGTTACTCATTTCCGCCGTATATTGACCCGGCATGGCAACACAAGTCACATTTTCCGCGCCAAGAGCAACAGCGGCGATACACACAACCAGCGCCGAATCAATTCCCCCGCTTAATCCGATAACGGCTTTGCTACAACCGGTTTTCCGAAAATAATCCCTGACGCCCAGCGCCAGCGCCTGAAAAATACTCGCTTCCTTCCGGATAGACGGCAATTCTACCGGTGATCCCCTTCCCGACCTGATATCAAGATCGAAAGATGTCAAAGATTCTACGAATTCCCGCCCCCAGCCAATCACTGAACCGGCAGAATCCAGCGCCAGCGAATTTCCGTCAAATACAAATTCATCCTGTCCGCCGATCTGGTTCACGAGAATAAAAGGCGTTTTGATTTTTTGGATCTTATCGAATATCTGTTGTCTGCGCACATCCCGTTTATTGTACTCAAAGGGTGACGCCGATAAATTCACAATCAAGTTCGCGCCTTGCTTTGCCAGTTCTTCC
The DNA here is from genome assembly GCA_030603165.1 of Fidelibacterota bacterium. GTDB lineage: Bacteria > Fidelibacterota > UBA2242 > UBA2242 > UBA2242 > UBA9312. Next base: position 32,051 of record JAUVYH010000005.1, on the reverse strand, counting down.
GTAATTTTTACGTTGGAATTTGCATCCCACAAATCTTCACAAATTTCCACGCCTAATAAAAATTCTTTCCCGTTCACTGAAACAGGAATGGGATGATTCACGGCAGCCGATGTAAAATAGCGTTTTTCGTCAAAGACATCGTAATTGGGAAGCAGCGTTTTAAATCGTTTATCAATAATTTTCCCGTTCCGAATGACAGCGGCTCCGTTGTAAACATCATCACCGATACGGTCAATAAATCCAACAACCGCTATTAATCCTTCCGGCACATGGCTGAGAATTTCATTCAAAGCCTGAAGATTTTTATCGATAAACCGGGAATTGAACAGTAAATCCTGCGGTGAATACCCGGTAATCGTCAGTTCAGGAAAAATAAGTAATTCGATTTTTTCATCAATAGCCTGTTCGATGATATCCGCTATTTTGCGGACATTGCCCTTTATGTCCCCGAGCACGGGATTAAATTGCGCCATTCCAATCCGAAGCAAATTATTCAAAATTTCACCTCAAAAGATTTATATCCATATAAGTCGGGAGATATATTCACCTGTACATTCGTGACCCGTGAAAATGCCGGTCCAATATTCAATTCTTTAATAAAATCTCTGACGATTCCTTCCTCGCCTTCTACTTCACACAGCACATCGCCGCGGGGTAAATTTTTTACATAACCGAACAAGCCGTACTGATTCGCTTTCCGATATGTAAAGTACCGGTAGTTTACTCCCTGAACCATTCCGCTAATTATTATTTCAGCATGTATAATCATAATTTTAATCCAGTTCCGAGGCCTTCGAAACTTTCCTGAACTCCACATCTTCAAACTCATTAAAATGCGCTTTGCCACATTTCACTTTTAGCTCTTCACTACGGCGAAGTTCTTCATTCTCAGATTTTGTTTCCGCAACAAAATAAACCGTATTTTCGTTCTTTTTAATTAAAGCCCAATCCGGATTATACGAGCCAATCGGCGTTTTTATCTTAAACCAATATGGTAATTTCATGTAAAAAAGAATATCTTCCCGGTTTTCACATTCAACTGCAAATTTGTTTTCTACAGATGAATCCAACGGTATGAAATTACTATAAATAGTCTTATCAGGATTTTTAATCTTAAATGTTAAATCATTTATATGAATATCAAATTCATCAAATCGTCTCATCTCATAAGCAATGGAACCTATCTTTTCATACTTAATACCATCAATCATCAATCTGTTTAATACTTTATTTATCGTTGATACTGCGGTATCCAAAAATAATTGGGGATTGATCAATATATCGTTAATTCTTTCCGATTGCTTTAATATCTCAAAAATAGTGCTCCGGGTCAAACCGGTACGCTGCTGAACAAATCCTAATATATCAGGGATATTGAATAGTCGGCTCATCTCCGTAATAGCGGAAGCTTTTTCACTGGTGACAATCCCCGCTTTATCAAACTCCAATTGGGATCGATAAACATGTATTAATGCTTTCTGAATTTTCGGTAAATCCTTGATTTCTTTTACTGCATCTCTAATTAAATCCGTAGTTCTGTATTCTACTCTGTATGTTGTATTGTGATTAATCCGGTTCCATATTGCCTTAAAATTATCATCCAGTTCGAAACCTTTACGATACTTGACCTTAACCCGTTTATTTTTATTCTTTGTTCTTCCGGCAAACGATACACCACAATCATCTTCGATCTCTTTTTGTAATTGACGGGCAAAATCTTCATAACTCTCATTTGCAACAACCGTTAAAAGATTGATATCTTTTTCAAATACTCTGTTTCCCTGCTGATCCACAGCAAGTCTCATTCCTCTCCCAATCTCCTGACGTTTTTTTAAATCAGACCGTGTCTCATTTAGAGTACATATCTGGAATACGTTTGGATTGTCCCAACCTTCGCGCAAAGCAGAATGACTAAAAATGAACCGGAGAGGTTCATTTATATCAAGAAGCCGTTCTTTATCTTTCATAATCAATCTATACGTGTCATTATCAGCCTGACTGATTCCGCCTGTATCCTTCCAATTACCTTTGCGATCCTGAGAGAAATATCCGTTATGAACAGATTTAATGGAATCCTTAAATAACCCGGAAAAATGTTTCATCTGAGAATATTTTCTATAGGACTCTTCAAACCATTGCGCGAATTTTCCCTTTATAGGATCTCCATCTTCATCATAACTACGATAATTCGCCACCCGATCAATAAAAAATAGCGAGAGAACTTTTAAACCTTTATCACGTAACCGGAGCTCTTTCGAAAAGTGTTCTTGCACCGTTTTATCTACCTGAACTTTCATGATTTCATCGGTCAGACCACCAAGAGAATCGCCGACAGTTACATCCTGCCCGCCGGATAATGAGATAAACTGACATTCCACATCGATTGCATTGATAATATAACCGTTGCGGTAGATATCGCGCCGACCGGACAGTTCATAGAGATCATCACCGACATTTACCGTGACCGTTTTTCTCTTTACACCTTTGCCGGTTTCTATATCGATTTCCACTTTTGCAGACGTTCGTGTTCTGGTTGAATATACCTTTTTCAGGCATAAATAGGCTTCATTAAAGTCATTTTCGGTAACTACCGAATCAACTTCAATCTGTTTCACAAGACCATTGTCGTAAGCCTGAACCGGATTCAGGCTATAAATCATATTATAACGTTTTATATGTGTTGCTGAAAAGCGCAACGTACAAAGATAATTAAGATTTTCAATTGCCTGTTGCCGAATCTCGGTTTCCATGTTCTGAGGTTCATCTACGATCACAATCGGATTAGTACACTGGATAAATTCTATAGGGCGCTGTCCGGTCAGTTTATCATTGGGGCGATTAATGATATTTTGATCTTTGGCGAAAGAATCGATATTTATTACCATAATTTGAATGGCGTCATTAATCGCAAAACTGCGTAAACGCGATACTCGCCTGGAATCGTAAACATCAAAACTTAAAGGGATATTACTATAGAGATTCTGAAAATGGTCATGAGTGATTTCGAGATTTTTTAATACGCCTTCCCGAATAGCAATACTTGGAACAACAATGACAAACTTTTTAAAACCATAAAGTTTATTCAATTCATAAATCGTCCGCAGGTAAACATAAGTTTTTCCCGTACCGGTTTCCATCTCAATGGAAAAATGCATGCCGTCCAGCTGTTGGGATTCTGGCAAACCGTTATGTTTTTGTATCGTTTTTAGATTTTCTAATATTTGTGCATCGGTTATTTCGAGTTTATTACCGACGCCCATTTGCGATTGAATATCTATTTGCCCCAAAAAGGAAAACTCAAAATCTCCCTTTTCAAGAGATTGTCCTTCGAATATTTCGACGACCGAATTTATAGCTTTGAGTTGGAAATCCTGATTCGGATCGAATTTTAACTTCATCCTGCATATCCCAATTTGCTCCGCAACGCGGAGCGAATCGAAAAACAGTTATAGAATTGCCTCATATTTCTTAAACTCTGCTCGAAAAATCCTTTGCCAAAATCTTTGGTCAGCCGGACAGATAACTCCTTAATTAGAGTTTTGCCATATTCAGCGTGTTCTTTACCATGCTGTTCATCCTCAACGATTATCTTCCCGATATTCCAATATGCCTGCACCATAGAGAAATTTACAGCACGAGAAACATATTTTCTGGCTTCGCTAAGAATATTCCGTATCGATTCATAAGTTTGGTGTATTTCAATTTGAAAATTCATCTTAATTTCTACACCCTTCAAAAATATCGACGATAGATTGAATCGTGTCTATTTGATATTGCCGGTTTGGGTCGAAGTGGAGGATCATTAGTTCTGTTCGGGTCGAGGAATAACAACGATAAATTGTTCTCCATCAACGTCATTATTTAATTCAATATCAGGTTGTTCCTCTAACGCACGATATAAACCGGTTCCAAAACCGCTATAAGGCAGTGTATGAAAACTGAATTTAACCAGCTGCGGATTTCTAATAACCGGATTTCCAAATAAAGCTTCTTCAACAGTTAAACTATTAGGTAATTTACCCGGACTGATTATCTCTACTCTATTATCAAATATCATTATTCTTATTGGAGCATTTTTTAAATAATCCCTGTGTACCAATGCATTTACTAATATTTCAACAAGAGCGTCTCTTGATATTTCGAGGATTCCAATGAAATTAAAGTTTTGCTCTTTTTGCATGTGACGCAAATTCGATTCTAAAAATTTCATTCCATTTTCAAATAAGTCCGGGATTGTCCCCTTCAAATCTTCCGGTTTACTTCGATAATCCTTTCCTGAAATAGAATTCCCCAAAAAAGATACTGTTTTTACACAAAAGGCCGGCTTTATATTTTGTGGATCCATTCCAAAGAATAATAACCCGGCTAAAGTCAATTTATCATTACGCAATACTTTTTTCACTTTTAAAGCTTGCTTAAAATCCAGACCTTTTTGCTCAATACTAGCATGAAATTCTTTTTTAAAATAATCCTGGAATAGTTCATGGTTAACATCTTCTATTGATGTGTCATACACTTCCATTTCATCTGCTAATAAATGACTCCCTTGTTGAAAAAGACGGAGCATTTCTGCATTATCCGTAACCCTTCTTTTATCAGAACCTTGTTTAACCCAAACATCTCTGTTTAAATCCTTGTAAGGTTTATTTATTCCTTCATCAATATAGACAATTAGTATTTTCTTTTCACCATTATAATCAACAGATACAACTTCTGTTTTTACATATATGCCTGGTACGATATTGCTGGTGGCATAATTTCCAATATCTTGACTATATTTTTGAATTTCTTCATAAGAAAGTCCAATTACCTCACCAGTTTTATCTTTAACACCAAAAAGAATTATTCCTCCCATTGTGTTAGAGAATGCGCACATCTCAGCCGCAATTGAGTCTGGATGTGGCATCTTTTCCTTAAATTGCACTTTACTGGTTTCACCTGTATTGATTATATCGAGAAGTTCAATAGCATTCATTTTTTCATACTCCATATTTCATATATGTTTTTCCTTCGGTTAAAAGCTTCTTCTCCGCCTTCCATGATGGTAACAATATGTTTTTGTGTTTTCTGATTATCGATTGTACCGTCGTGAACATTAATTTTTTTTCCAGAATATTTACAAGAAATAATTTTTTCACTATCACCAAGTACCGGTATATTTGCATTATGTGTCGCAAATATAAATTGCATTTCACCTTTTAGTGATTTAATTGCTTTTATTACATCTTCATAGATTGTTTGATTATCCAAATCGTCTTCCGGCTGGTCGATTATAAGTACATTTGTCTCTTTTTGAGCAAGAAGAAACAGTATTAATGCTGTTGCTCTTTGTCCCAGAGAATGGTCCTTAAGAGGTTTGTCATTATACTTAATAGTAAAGCCGTCTTCTACTCGAAAGGTTACTAAATCGAGAATATTATCAATAAAGCGTTTTTTGAATTCTGCTAACAAGCCCTCACTTATATGAAGTTTTGCATCCAGATTTTCTAAGTCTCTGTAAATTTCAACAAAATCTTTATATTGCAATTTAATACTTTCATAAGTGGCTCCTCTAATTCCACTTCCTTTTAAAATTTGCTGAAGTTTTTCAAGAAATTTATCTTTTCGACCTTTATATTCGACTGAAATTGAAAGAGAACTATCGTATTCATTTATTCGCGATACCTCTTTTTTAAGTACTTGATATTCTTCGTGCCATAGATTATTAAGTTCGGAAATTTTATTATTCAAAGATGTTGCATAATCATTTCTCTTCTTTTCCGCTTTGTCGATTTCTATCAATTTTAATTTAGATGTTTCAACCTGACGATTAAGTTTAAGAAAATTATCCGGGTTAAGATTCGGTATATCTATCTCCCGTTTTATTTTGGCGAAATCCTCCTTTAAGTTTTCTCTTTTTTCACTTATTTTTTTAAAAATATCCTTAAAGCCGGTTTCATATTTAGCTATATTTGATTTTATGTCGTTTAACTTATTGAATTCAATCACAACCAGCTTGAATAAGTTGCCAGCTTCCAAAAATATTTCTCTGTTTTCTTCTGATTTAAAAATCGTATTATTGAAAAAAACTGCATAGTCATTTATCATAGACTCAAGATCATTTTTGAACTTTGAAATTTCATTTAATGATTCTTTAAATTTTGATTCATCTGAATCAAATCGGCTTTGTTGGCGGAGCTTCTCTTCAACACCTTTATCTTTATAAGTCTTCAATTGAAATTCCGCTTTTTCTTTGGAAGCCTTTATTTCTCTCTTCAGTTCATCAAGATTATCCAATTTTTTATAGGCTGAAACAACATCGTCAACGTCCTCTATTTTCTTATTTATTTTTAATTGAATATCTTCAAGTTTGTTGCCGATAAGTTTTCTAACAAGATCAGCTTCAAAATCAATATTCTTATTAGAAAGATCTTTTTGCCCAAAATAAACCGGTTTTTGAAATACGGTATCTACAGATGGAGCGTCAACACGACCGTTATAATCATAAATATCTTCTTTTTGACCATATATCTTTTCTATTCGATATTTTTCTTTATGCTCATTAACAACAGTTACGATAACTTTCCCGCCGCTTTTTAAAACATGTTCAATTAGATTGTTTTTATACTCCCTGTCACTTGCCTGATTGCCAAGTGAAATTCCAAGAGTGTAACGAAGTATTTCCAAAACAGAAGATTTACCGCTGCCTCTAATACCGATAAAATTATTCAATTCGGGCGAAAGATTTATTTCCGTTTGGTCTAATAAACCACCTTCAAAAGCAATTGATTTAACAAAAGCATTGTTTGTTTCCGGTCTTTTTGTTGATATTCGGTCAGCTTTATCAGTTAATGAATACTTTACAGCTTCAAAATTATAATCACCAATTTTTACAAGACTCTCCTTTTCAATTTCATTTCCATTTTCATCCTTTTGTTTTCCAGAAGCGCCAACTTCGTTAAGTTGTTTAGGGTCAGAACCTTCGAGAAAAACAGGTATATTTTCTTCTCCATTAAACCACAACGCAAGATTTTTTTTCAAATCACTTGTTCGTAATTTCTGAAATCCCAATACATTTTTCTTAAAATGTTCATCTTTTGCAAATTGTTGTATTCTACCACCATCGAGTTCCTTGCAAAAACCGCTCTTTTGTTCAATATGTGCCATAACAATAAATGAATCACGACCGGCTTTTCTGTGTTCTTCAAGTTTTTTGAATAAATCGGTGAGACTGTATTTACATCGTGTATTCTCGTTTTCACGATTGCTTATTCCTTCAAAAGCTGAATTAAGGAATTGCTCAATAAAATTATCGCCATCTTTTATCCAAGACTCATATTCAAAAGCAATTAGACAATGAATACCATTAGAACCGTCATTAACAGATAATTCAACACCTGCTAACAAATATATATCTTCTTTTAATGCTTTTTTTCTGAGAGTTTTATACTCGTCCAAATCGAATTTATTGTGATTGGTGATAATTCCGATTCCAACATTATTTTTCTTCAGTTCCTTGATATATTCTTTTATAAAAGCATTATCTTCGCCATCATACTTAAACTCTTTTTTATCAGCTTTCGTATGTAAATGAAAATCTGCTTTCAGCCAAACAGAACCATTTTTAAAAATGCTATTTGAATTTTCCATCTTTACACCACCCTCATCTCAATCCCAGCATCCTTCATCTGTAGGGATGTGTTGGTTTTGAATTGATCGTTGTTTTGAAAAAGCCTGTCTAATGTAATCAATTTCTCCGGTTTACTGGTAATTACTACTTTCATAATGTTTTCGTCGAATTTTTCCAGAACGACTGCAATCTCATTCTTGTTTATCCAAAATATTCCATCTTTATATTCAATCTCCGACGTCAACTCTTTCCCTGATTTCAATAACAGCTCGTATAGAATATCCTCAATTTTCGCCTCTTTTGCAAGCGGATCGGCATGTTTTTCCATTTGACGCAACAGTTCTTCTTTCGATCCTATTCTATCGCTGCGCCAGATCTTGAAATTGGATTGTCGCAATTTGAATACCTTGAATCCCAAATCCTGCTTGCTTTTGGCAAAATCAAACTTGCCCTCATCCTCAGTCTTAATCTTGTTAATCACCCGCCGGATGCGCTCCTTGCCGATCTCCGCTATCGTCTTATACCCGGCTTTATAAGCTTCCGATCTCTCATCGCAAGGCTCCGGCATCTGTACCATGATAAACTTGCGGTTGCCGCCGTCTTCTTTGTTTAAATCTAAAACCGCATGGGCAGTTGTGCATGAACCAGAGAAAAAGTCTATAATAATGTCATTTGTCAAATTATTTGTAGATAATTGATTCATTAATTTGATCAGTTTTGTAGGCTTAGGATTTGTAAAAATACCTGTTAATCCTAATTCCTTTATCTCATTATTAGCCTCATGATTATGTCCTGCTTCTTTATACTTCCAAATTGTAATTGGAGTAACGCCTTCTTTTACATCAACTAAAAAGCTTTTTCTCTGTGGAATTTGCTTGCCATTCTCACCAAACCATATTTCATCATTATAATCCATTTTCCTCATTGTTTCGTCATTAAATCGCCTGTATGTACCAGTTGGCGGTGACCAAGTAATTCCATTTTTAAAAGTATAAGGCGTTATATTTGTTCCACTTTTTGCATGTAAAGGAGTAGCTTTCCACTTTCCTTTTGGATGATTATCAGGGTTATGATACGATTTTAACTGTTCTTCGGAACGTGGCTGTAAATTAAATTTTAAGTTCTCTTTGTTTTTTCCATAAACTAAAATATGATCATGGTTATCAGAAAACCATTTAGCATCATTACTTCTTGTATATTTTTTTTCCCAAACTACATTCGCAACAAAATTCTCCTCTCCAAACACCTCATTCATCAGCATCCGCAGGTTGTGAACTTCGTTATCGTCAACGGAGACAAAGATCACGCCGTCTTCCCGCAGGAGAGTCCTTGTCAGAAAAAGCCGTGGATACATCATGGAAAGCCAGTTGGAGTGGTAGTGTCCGCTGTCTTTGCTGTTGCGAAAGAGCCCCTCACGGGTAATCATTCCATTTTCATCTTTGGTTCCGCTGCGTTTCAGATAGTCTTCCCGTCTTTCGGCAAATTTATCGGAATAGATAAAGTCGTTGCCGGTATTATAGGGCGGATCGATATAGATCATTTTGATCTTGCCGAAGTAGGATTTCTGCAGGACTTTCAGAACTTCGAGATTTTCACCTTCAATGAACAGATTTTCAGTATTATCGAAGTTGACCGATTCTTCTTTATCCGGTATAAGTGTGGCGGTAGTCGGTGTTTGCAGCGCTCTGAAAGCTTCGGATTTACCAGCCCAGTTCAGATGATAGCGTTCCTCGCGGAATTCAATGTCTTCACCCAGCGCTGCTTTTAGTTTCTCCCAGTCAATTTTTTCTTCCGAGAATACTTCCGGCAGAATTTTTTTAAGATCATTGAGTTTTTCTTCTACAACGTTCAGTGATTTTCCATCCATTTCACTAAATCCTTAACGTATTACTTCGCTCGTGAGTGCCGGCGAGCGTTCAATTCAAACACACTATAAATCTTCATTGTTGCCTTGCGCTTTCGCGGCATACTCCTCCGAATCAAATGCGAATTTCACAGCTTCTTCAGGAGTATCGACAGCAACAACCCCTTTGATGTCCCAGGAATGCAATGTAAATACCGGGATCCGAAACTGAAGACAATAGGCAATTTCCGAAAGTGTTCCATATTCACCGCCAATGGCAATCGCTGCCGATGCGGTTCGGGCAATAATCGAATTGCGCGCCAGCCCGACGCCGGTGGCTATTGGAACAGTCACCCATGAATTCGCGTCCCGGATATCGTCTCCCGGCAATATTCCCACTGAAATACCGCCCGCTTCGGAAGCGCCTTTACAGGCAGCTTCCATAATCCCCGTACGTCCGCCGCAAACGAGTATAGCGCCGTTTCGGGCGATTAGTCTGCCGACTTCCATAGCCTGTTGATAAAGAGATCCATCACAATCTCTTCCGCCAATTACGGCAATGATTTTCTTATTTCCACTCATGGTCTCAACCGGTAAATCGTTCTTGCAAAAGGTATCGATTCACGTATCTGCACGGCGCCCGACATCCATTGAACCAACCGTTCCAGTCCGACACCAAATCCACTATGGGGCACTGAACCATATTTCCGTAAATCCAGAAACCACTGATATTCATCTAAAGGCATATCTTCAGCAACCATTCTCTGATACAGAAGATCATGATCATCCTCCCTCTGAGAACCGCCAATGATCTCTCCAAATCCTTCCGGTGCGATCAGGTCGGCGCCCAGAACCAGGTTGGAATTATCTTTATCCCGTTTCATATAAAAGGCTTTGATCTCCTTAGGCCATTTTTCTACAAAAACCGGAACATCTGATCCCTCTGTAAGTATTACTTCATCTTTTGCTCCCAAATCGCCCTTATCGGAAATCTCCGATCCCCTTGATCTCAGGTACTCAATCGCCTCTTTATGGGTCATTCGTTTAAAAGGAGCATCGGCTTTTTTAAGTTGTTCGATATCTCGTTCTAAAACTTCCAGCTCCGTTGCATTTTTTTCCAGCACAGATCGGATGACAAAGCGAATCAATTCTTCCTGGATTTTAAGATTCTCATCGTGTTCAACATAAGCGGCTTCGGCGTCCATCATCCAGAATTCAGTCAGATGCTTACGGGTTTTGGATTTTTCCGCCCGAAAAACCGGACCGAAATCATAAACCCGACCGAGACTCATAATCCCGGCTTCCAGGTAGAGCTGCCCGCTCTGGGACAGATACGCGTTGCCGAGATCAAAGTAAGGCACGGTAAACAAGGTGGTCGTGCCTTCACAGGCATTAGGCGTCAACAACGGTGAATCGAAACGAATAAATCCGTTATTGTTGAGATATTCCGTAATAGCATAATAAACCGTATGCCGGATTCTTAAAATCGCCCACTGTTTTCGCGAGCGTAACCACAGATGACGGTTATCCATCAAAAATTCGACGCCGTGGTCTTTCAGAGCAATCGGATAATCAGTTGCAATCTGTACAACCTTAATATCTCTCACAACGATCTCGTAACCGCCCGGAGATCGTCTGTCTTCATGGATCAATCCTTGAACAATTACCGAGGATTCCTGGGTTAATTCATCTTTTATATTGAATACCTCTTCGGAAACCTCATTTTTCAATACAACGCCCTGAATTATTCCGCTCCCGTCCCGCAATATCAGAAACCAGATTTTCCCACTGGAACGTTTGTTGTAAACCCAACCTTTCAGGGTCACTTCCCGGTCATTGTAGTCCTTTATGTCTTTTATCAAAACCCAACTCATAGAATCCTCATTTTTTCATTCAAATTAACTATTCAGCCACTGAGCCACAAAGTGCTCTGAATCCCGATTTATCGGGATAAAATCATACGTTTGACGCCATCTTTAAGTAGTTTAGAGTTAAAATTGATCAAAAGACCTAATTTATATTCTCCTAATCGCATATAACTCAATAGCTGAGCCTCGAAGACAGGGTCAAACCGTTCAACGCTCTTCAGCTCAACAACAACTTTATTCTCTACCACTAAATCAATTCTGAATTCACCAACCTTATGATGTTTATATTTCACCGGAAGGATTTTCTGCCGCTCATAAGAGAGTTTATTTTCGTTAAATTCAATACAAATTGCAGATTCATAAATTGATTCCAAAAGCCCTGGTCCCAGGTATCTGTGAACTTCAATCGCACAACCAATAATTCTTTCTGTTATTTTGTTTAATTCCATCTTTGTTTCCCCCGCTTGCCAAAGTGCCTGCCTGTGCGTGCCTGCACGCAGACAGGAAACGGCGGGCAGGTTGGTGACTCTGTGGCTGGTTTAATTAACTTCATCTCTGTTTCCTCAGTGACTCTGTGGCTGGTTTACTTAATTTCATCTCTGTTTCCTCAGTGACTCCGTGGCTGGTTTACTTAATTTCATCTCTGTTTCCTCAGTGACTCCGTGGCTAAATACTTAATTATAAAATTCCTTACCATCCCGCCAGAATTGAATTGATAATATCTTCAATTATCTGGTCAACTGACTCTTCCAAAGCAAGTTCGCGGGTTCGATCCGTTGCGCCGGTCGGATCATACTCACTGTAACCTGTAAATTGCTTCTTGAATATAGCTTTATTTTCGACTTTATCAAACCACTCAACTTCAACTTTCAACGTCAGCCGGTATTCGGTCACCGCTTCGCCACTCTCCGATTCTTTGAACACGAGAGGACGATCCTGAATACTCTGAATAGTCCCGTACAATACCGAATGGGCGTTGTCTTCTTCGGCTAATTTCAGAATATTTTCCTGAATAAAGCCAATCCGAATTTGATCGGTAACGACCTGCTGGATATTGAATTCCGCCGTACGGTCTGTCAACACCGGAATTGCGACGCTCTTGATATGCGGCGGTAAAGTTCCCTTTAAAGAGTAGTACCAGCAGGCAGAATTACTCAACAACATAAATATCACAAGAATTATCCCGACAATTTGATATTTGAAATTAGACATTACTAAAGTCCGTATTCTTTTATTTTCCGATACAGGGTTCGCTCACTGATTTTAAGGGCATTGGCGGTCTGCCGCTTGCGAAAATTGAATTTCTTAAGAGTCTTCTGGATCAATTCCCGCTCGACCTCTTCCAGTGATACCTTCCCAAGTATATTCGGATTTACCAAAAAATCATCAGCCATTTCAAGGAGTGATTCTTCCTCGACAGATTCCTCTTCATCAAGAACCGGCGCGATGAAACGCTGGACCTCCGCGCCGCCTCGTGAGGCATCGAAGGCAATAGGCTTTAAATCTCCGGTCACGGCGTTTTTGATATCGTTAATATCGCGGCGTAATAATAAAATCTGCTGTAGAATCAATTCGCGTTCCGCCTGGTCGATGCTTTTAGAAATTTTCATCGGAAGATTTGACGACGGTATTCGTCTGCCGATATTTAGCCGTTTTGCTATCATGCTACTGTTAATCACCTCGCCTTTTTCCAATACGATCATGCTTTCGACAAAATTTTTCAATTCGCGGATATTTCCGGGCCAGGAATAATTTTCAAGAACATGAATAGCGCTGGGCGAAAATCCCTTAAACGGAATATTGTTTCGATTGGCGAAGTTCAGCGCAAATTTTTCAATTAACAGGGGGACATCCTCGCTGTGATGCCGCAATGCCGGAGCGACAATCGTAACCGTCTTTAACCGGTAGTAGAGATCCTTACGGAATTTTTCTTTCTCAATTTCATCTTCCAAATCTTTATTTGTTGCGGCGATAATCCTAACGTCAACTTTTTTTCCAATAGAGCCGCCAACCGGAAGAAACTCTCCCAATTCAAGCACTCTCAGTAATTTTACCTGTGTTTCAAGCGGCATTTCACCAATTTCATCCAGGAAAATCGTGCCGTTATTGGCGGTCTCGAAATATCCTTTCCGTTCACCAATCGCTCCCGTAAAAGCGCCTTTGACATGCCCGAAGAGTTCACTTTCCAGGATTCCGGCAGGTATGGCGCCACAATTCACTTTCACAAAAGGCTGATGTTTTCGCAAACTCCGCCGGTGAACCGCATCAGCGATCAATTCCTTCCCGGTTCCGCTTTCTCCTGCGATTAAAATCGCGATATCGGTTGCCGAAATCTGATCAATCATCTCAATTAGCTCTTTGATCTTTTCAGATTCGCCAAGGATACCAAAACTCTGTTGTAATTTATTTAAACGGGCTACTTCCATTAATACCTCGCTTCTACCATTTAACCTCTATTTTTTTCTTGTGAGAAAGCCTCTCCAGTACACGAAATCCTATGTCGCGGCGATACTGTTTCCCATCAAATTTAATAATGTTTACATAATTATACGCGCTTAAAATCGCATCTTTCAGACTTTTGGATACAACTGTTATACCCAGCACTCGACCGCCGTTCGTTAAATATTTCTCACCATCAAATTCAGTTCCCGCCAGAAATATATGAGATCTCTGACTCTGAAACAGCCGTTCAATGCCGGAAATTTCCTTCCCCTTTTCATAGTCGCCGGGATAACCTTCGGACGCCAGAATAATACAGGCGGCAAATTTGCCGGAAATCTGAAAAGACGACGCATCCAGTTTTCCCCGAGCGACACTCAGCAGTAAATCAGTTAGGTCGGATTTTATTAATGGAATAACGACCTGAGTTTCGGGATCGCCGAATCGGGCATTAAATTCAATCACCCGGGGATTTCCATGATGGATCATCAATCCGCAATACAAAACCCCTGAATAAGGCGTTCCCCGCTCCTTCATACCTTTCAGAACCGGTCGAATTATGCGCTCCTCCACCTTTCGCAACACATCCGGCGTTCCAAGCGGGGCGGGAGCATAAGCGCCCATACCGCCTGTATTGGGTCCCTTATCGCCGTCAAATATCCGTTTATGATCCTGGGCAGAGGATAACAATACATAATCTGTTCCGTCGGTAATTGCAAACACCGAAAGCTCTTCGCCTTCCAAAAAATCTTCGACAATTACACTGTCACCGGCGGCTCCAAATTTCTTTTCTTCATAAATATCGATGAGAGCCTGCCGTAAATCATCCTGATTCTTAATGATTATAGCGCCTTTTCCAGCCGCTAATCCATCGACTTTGATAACATAGGGAAATTCTTTACCGGTTGTTGCCTCTTCCACATCTTCGCGGGAAGCGCAGACATCGTAAGGAGCGGTTGGAATATCATGTTCCGACATAAACTGTTTGGCGAATACCTTGCTGCCTTCCAGCATCGCCGCTTTTTGAGATGGACCAAAAATGGTCAAGCCGTGCGAAACAAATCGATCCACAATGCCTTCGACCAACGGTTTTTCGGGTCCAACGACAGTTAAATCAATTTCATTATCCCGGACAAACTCTATGAGCTTATCTATCTCCGATTCGGATATGGGAACATTTTCACCATAACAGGCTGTTCCGGCATTACCGGGAGCGCAGTAAATCCCGTTGACTTTTTCGGATTTGGACAGTTTCCAGACAATAGCGCTTTCTCTGCCGCCGCTTCCAATCACTAATACTTTCATGCAAATATCCTAACCTGGATAAACCAGAATTGCAAATTGCAAATTTTAAGGTCGCTTTCTCTAATCTCAGTCTTCAAAAACAATTTGCGCCACAGATGTCTCTGAAAAATTTTTCACAAAAAACAAGAATTCGAGAATTAAGAGCCTAATACAGTTTATACCTATCAAAACATCTTCTGGTTGAGCATATCTTTCTTTTTACCCGATATGCGGGCAATCTCGTCCCTCAATTCCGCGGCTGTTTCAAATTCCAGCGCTTCAGCCGCTATTACCATCTCTTTTTTTAACAATTCCAACATTTCAGCCTGATCCATCTTGCTCCGGTATCGATCAGCCGGCGACTGTTTTTTACCGGTTAATTCGCTCGGTTTGACGTCCGCAACGGATGTGGCGGACATTACCTCATCGACAGTTTTATATATCGTCTCTGGCGTAATTCCATGCTGTTTGTTATACTTCCGCTGAACCTCTCTTCGGCGATTAACTTCCTGGATTACTTTATCCATGGATCGGGTCATTACATCAGCATAAAAGATGACTTTCCCATTGATATTCCGGGCAGCCCGACCGGAGACCTGCATCAGTGAACGCGCCGACCGGAGGAATCCCTCTTTGTCGGCGTCCAGAATCGCCACTAATGATACTTCCGGCAAATCCAAGCCTTCACGCAATAAGTTAATGCCAACCAGCACATCGAATTCGCCGAGGCGCAGATCCCGCAGGATTGCCACCCGCTCCAATACATGTATCTCGGAGTGCAGATAACGGACTTTCAGTCCCATTCCGCGCAAATACTCAGAAAGATCCTCCGCCATACGTTTCGTCAGCGTTGTAACTAATACTCGCTCTTGACGATCGGTTACTGCCGTTATTTCTTCGACCAGGTCATCAATCTGATGTTTGGTCGGTTTGACTTCTATCTCCGGATCGAGTAAGCCCGTCGGACGAATGATCTGTTCCACAACCACACCCTGACATTGTTCCAGTTCATAATCCGCCGGCGTCGCCGATACAAAAATCACCTGGTCAACCATTTTTTCAAACTCAATAAATTTCAGCGGTCGGTTATCCAGGGCGGATGGAAGTCGAAATCCGTATTCCACAAGCACCTCTTTCCTGGAACGATCACCGTTGTACATCGCCCGAATTTGCGGAAGTGTGGCATGCGATTCATCGATGAATAATAGAAAATCATCTTTGAAAAAATCGATTAAGGTGTAAGGCTGTTCACCCGGTTTTCGACCGGAGAAATGCCGGGAATAATTTTCTATCCCGGAGCAGTACCCGACTTCATCGATCATTTCCATGTCAAAACGAGTGCGCTGCTCCAAACGCTGGGCTTCCAGTAAGCTGCCGGAATCGCGCATATCGGTCAATCGCTCTGCCAGCTCAATTTCGATCGTTTTCAGAGCGCGTTTGATTGTCTCTTCGGAAGAGATAAAGTGTTTGGCGGGAAAGATAACCACACTTGCTTGTTCTTCGATAATCTCGCCGGTCAATATATCAAAGGAATAAATTTTTTCAACTTCATCACCAAAGAACTCTATCCGGTAGGCGAAATCTTCATAAGCCGGTTGAATTTCAACAACATCTCCCCGGGCGCGAAACTTCCCGCGTTCCAAACTCAGATTATTCCGTGAATAGAAAATATCGACGAGTCTCGAGAAAAGCGTCCGAATACCAAGCCGATCTCCGCGCTTTATCAGCACAATATATTTACTGTATTCTTCCGGTGAACCTATTCCATAAATGCAGGAAACGCTGGCAACGACAATGACATCTTTCCGACTGATCAGGGAGCTGGTGGCTTTCAGACGTAGTTTGTCAATTTCGTCATTTATCGATGAGTCTTTCTCAATATAAGTATCGGTGACAGGCAGGTAGGCTTCCGGCTGGTAGTAATCATAGAAACTGACAAAATACTCAACGGCATTATCCGGGAAAAAAGACCTGAATTCGCCGTACAACTGAGCCGCCAGGGTTTTATTATGGGAAATGATCAACGTCGGTTTCTGGACATTTTGGATCACATGAGCCATAGTAAAAGTTTTACCGCTGCCGGTCACTCCCAAAAGCGTCTGAGCCTGGTCTCCCCGACGGATACACTCGGTCAATTCTTTTATAGCATCCGGCTGATCGCCGGTGGGGTTAAAATTCGTATTTAATCGAAACTCTGCCATTTCGGCAGAATTTACGTTGACAAACTTTTATAATCAATATTCATTGAGATTGGGAAAAGAAATTGACTTATAGATTTAACCTGATTAACACATTTTAAGGTTAAGGCTGAGGATAGTCGCGGGTTGCTGGCTTACCACGTGAAATGCCCTGCCTGCCCCGTAAGGAAGTATGACTGTATCGGGGTAAAACTTGAGGTACGAAAATATTTCACCAGGGAAGGAGCATATTTCACTGTGGTTGCTGGTTATTGGCTTATGGTAAATGGTTTATGGTAAATGGTTGATGGTAATTGGTTATTGGTTGCTGGATATGGAGCGAAGCGAAATCACGATTTATCGTGGCTGAAATTGTCAAATTTGCGAATACCTTGAAAAGGTGAAATTGATGTATCGACACAACTCAGAATTATTCTTTTTACCTTTTCAAGGTGCATTTGATCAACTGGATATTGGATTTTTGATTGATGATTTTTGATTTCAGATTTTAGATTCCATTTGGGATAAGGGTAATAAGATGAGGGGGAGAATAACTTTGCGAAAGCTATTGTCTAAAAGAAATCTACAGAATTCACTTGTATTGTTTCGAACTACTAAGAACGAACTTTCGCAAAGATTACTTCATCCCACCGGACGCATTTAGCACAAATTTCCCAAAAGTGGTGCCTTCGGTACAAGTATCAAATATTGGTAATTGGTTATTGGTTATTCCCTTATAACTATCACATTGTGGTGCGGAGATTCTTCGTCGCAATCTCCTCGCAATGGCAGATAGGGGGGCGGCTCCTTATAATTTCAAATATATCCCAATATCTAAACACCAAATTTCTAATTTCTAATTTCTTCCGTCTTATATCTTTCGCATTAACGAAAACGAACTTTCGCAAAGATTGGCTACAACATCCCCCTATCCCCCTTCTAAGGGGGAATTCGGGGATCTGAAGAAATGGAGATTTTAGATTGATGATTTTTGATTGGAGATTGAGAAATGAAATTGGAAACTGGAAATTTGAAATTGTTATGGTTGAGGTTGAGGATAGTCGCGGGTTGCTGGCTCTTGAGTCATATAATCCGAAACAGCATACAGCGGAAAGACTCTTACCTGATTGTATGTCGAATAATTCTCAAGAGAAAATCGAATGCCGTACGGTCTCTTTTTTTCTTTTAGGAACAGATATAGACTCTGCATCGAACCCTTTTTCCCTGATTTCACTTCGATGGGAATAATTTCCTGCTGTTCCTGAATCACATAATCCACTTCAGCATTACTATTGAGAGCCTCCCTTTGCCAATAATACAGGCTTTGCTGCTGATAACAAGACGAAGATTTCAATAGTTCCAATCCCACATACAATTCTGCAATGCAACCTTTATTGATCATTTCAAAATTATTCTCAAACAAAATCTCTGTAATGTCCAGCCCCAATAAACGCTGAAAAATACCGGTATCAAAGATCAGCATCTTCCGCTTCTTATGATTGCATTCGGCGCCCAAAGGAATTCCATTTGACGAAGAATGGGTAACGGGAATAATTAGACCTGCCATGATCAGAAGCTCAATCGCTTCTTTAATCTGTTTGTGATTGGCTTCCGTTGCGGCTTTTGAATAAACAAATTTGCCGCCGGTTTGGCGGACAACGGAATCAAATATCTCCGAGAGGCGCAGGACGGGAACTCTTTTTTTATATTTTGTAAAATCTGCTTTTAATGAAATGATCAGATCATCCAACACCCTTTGACACGACTGAAGGTTTTCACCTTGAACATAATGAGATATAAGTTCCGGCATCCCGCCAAGTACAAGGAAATGCTTTAAATAATTAAGTAATTTGCGGTGAACGGCTTCCTGCAGAGGATATTCCGGCGAGGCATTTTGTTTAGCCTTTAATAATAACTTTTCTCCGCAAGCATGTAAAAATTCATCAAAGGAAAAGGGATATACAAACAGGGTGCGAACACGACCGACTCCAAAAGAAGGCAATTCGCTAAGTGCAAATTCCAACAATGAACCGGCGGCTATGACATGCAGGTCAGGAAGTTTCTCATAAAAAAACCGTAAAGACGAAATGGCAGGAATACAAGCTTGAATTTCATCAAAAAACAATAATGTTTTACCCGCAACGAACGGAATATTGTACATAACAGACAGATTATCGCACAATTCACGCGGAGATAAATCTCCATCGAAAAGGCTATGAACTCGCTTTTGCTCCTCGAAATTAATCTCAAGAAAGTACTCAAAATTCTTAGCAAGTTCCCGTACAGAAGTCGATTTCCCAACCTGACGCGCACCTCTTAAAAGCAACGGCTTTCTCTGAGATTCTTCACTCCATTCGAGAAGGTCTCTGTCTATTTTCCGGGCAAGATACATAGTACAATATTCAAAGGCAATAAGTTGTTAATATTTACAAATATCAAAGGCAATAATAGGACTTATTTTCCATTTTTCAAAGCCATAAATTATAAATGATGAATTTTGAATTGGTTTACTGGATGCTGGATGTTGAGCGAAGCGAAATCACGATTTATCGGGGCTGGAATTGTCAAATTTGCGAATACCTTGAAAAGGTGAAATTGATGTATCGACACAACTCAGAATTATTCTTTCTCAAGGTGCATTTGATCAACTGGATATTGGATTTTTGATTGATGATTTTTGATTTCAGATTTTAGATTCCATTTGGGATAAGGGTAATAAGATGAGGGGGAGAATAACTTTGCGAAAGCTATTGTCTAAAAAAAATCTACAGAATTCACTTGTATTGTTTCGAACTACTAAGAAAGAACTTTCGCAAAGATTACTTCATCCAACCGGACGCACTTAGCACAAATTTCCCAAAAGTGGTGCCTTCGGTACAAGTATCAAATATTGGTAATTGGTAATTGGTTATTCCCTTATAACTATCACATTGTGGTGCGGAGATTCTTCGTCGCTCCGCTTCCCTCAGAATGACAGCTAGGGGTAGGCTCCTTTCTCCGTTACAAATTTCTAATTTCTTCCGTCTTATATCGTTTGGTGAAGCCTTTGACTAATTTGTTTTTATGCTGATGTACGGCTACAACTGTGTGACTTTCTCTTTTAGAGTCTGGCGGAGCTTTATCAGCACAGGATAATAATCATCTCGTATCTTACGACAAATGGATGCGGCTTCCTGTTCATCGTAAATGTGCGCAGTGCGGTTTCTGTCCAAGAGCATCGCAATCCAGATGCTTTCATCTTCAATATATACAGCCTGATAACCCTTTTTCAGGCAATCACGGGGCGAGAAACATTCATAGCCCTCCAGATAAAGAAATTTTTTAAGCGCTTTCCAGGCGGTCTCAAATGTCAACTCAAATCGCTTTATTGTCGCATCCAAATAGAAACGATTTTCCACATCTCCGAGTGATTCTTTCAGGCGCTCCAAGGCACTGGAATAATTACTGATTTTATCAACAAGTATTTCGTTCATAAATCACCCGCCCCTCTTTTAAAATACGCTTTTTGAGATTTCTATTTGTGATTTCTTCAAAACAGATTATATCGATATCTTTTAGAGTATGAACTGATTGATTTATATAATCCTTTATCTCATAAATCCGCTCCCGGTCAATACCGACAAGCGCAATGTCAATATCACTATTCTGCGAAAAATCATCCCGAACGGACGAACCGAAAAGTATAGTCTTCTCCGGCTCAACTATGCTGCGTATTGCTTTTACAATCTCATCAATCAATTTCTGCGATATGTAAACCATGCCAAAATATACGGAATTTTATAATTTAAAATGAATATTTTGAGTCTTCGCAGATTCTTTCCCGATTCACTCCGTTCTAGGGACAGGCAGTCACTTCGTTCCTCAGAATGACAGATCGGGGGGAAGAAATGATAAAACAACGTGTCATTCTGAGGGGCAAATTCATGAATGTAAAGTTTCTGCAAAGGATTAATTGCCCCGAAGAATCTGGTTGGGAGTTTGCATAATTGTCTTCGGAGATTCTTCACCCCTTATAACTCCGATTATAAGATATGATTCAATTTGAGTATTATCACACTACTATAGAATCCTGGGATTCAGAATGACATATTAGGGAAAGAATTTCAGGAAAAACAGCTGAGCATTGTGGTGCGGAGATTCTTCGTCGCAAGCTCCTCAGAATGACAGATAGGGGGGCGGCTCCTTATAATATAAAATCTAAAATATTCAATCTACAATCTCATATCATTTTGATATTCCCGAAAGTCTTCAATCTTCCCCGTCAACGCCGATACCGCGGCAGTCATCGGGCTGACTAAATATACTTCCGATTCTTTATTGCCCAGTCGTCCTTTAAAATTCCGGTTGGAAGTGGCTAAGGTAACTTCACCGTCAGCGGGAACGCCCTCATGGTTGCCCATGCAGGGACCGCAACCGGGATTCATGATCACACAACCGGCTTCAACCAAATCAGTGATCCAACCGCGTTTCAGGACTTCGAGGTAAACTTCAGCCGATGCCGGAAAAACCAGCATGCGGACTTCAGAATGAACCTTCTTCCCTCGCAGAACATTGGTCACAACTTCAAAATCCTCCACCCGGGCATTGGTGCAGGAGCCAAAAAACACCTGATCGATTTTCGTTCCTTTCACTTCTGCAACCGGAACAACATTATCAACGGTATGAGGTTTCGCGATCATCGGCTCCAGATCAGACACATCAAATTTATATTCGGCTTCGAAGTCAGCATCGGAATCCGACTGGACAACTTCAAATGGTTTCTTTACACGTTTATTGAGATAATCCAGAGTTTCCGCATTGGGAATCATATATCCGGCTTTGGCTCCGATCTCTACCGCCATGTTGGTCAAAACAAAGCGGCTGGCAACACTCATTCTATCAATAGTTGGTCCGCAGAATTCAATCGCCTTATAAAGCGCTCCGTCGGCGCCGATCTCACCGGCAATTTTCAGCATCAGATCCTTTGAGGAAATTCCTTCCGGAAACTCACCTTCAACCCATATCCGTATTGTTTCAGGGACTCTCAACCAAATCTTGCCGCGTGCCATGATCACCGCCATCTCACTGCGACCGATCCCCGCTGAAAATGCACCAAAAGCGCCATAGGATGTGGTATGGGAATCCGAGCCAACGATCAGCGCTCCGGGCTGGACGTGACCTTTTTCATGCATCACTTGATGACAAATACCGACCTCGATATCATAAAAATTCGGAATACCCTGTTTCTTCACAAATTCCCGGATAACTTTATGATTCCGGGCAAACTTTTCATTAGCCGCCGGCGTACAGTGATCCAGAATGATCACATGCATTTCGGGATTATAGACTTTATTAACACCGATGCTATAAAATGTTTTTGAAATAGCCGCCGTATTGTCATGGGACATGGCAACATCGGGTTCAACCTCAATGATCTCACCGGGAACGACGTCTTTCCCAGCTCTTTGACCTAAAATCTTTTCTGTAAATGTCTTTCCCATATGTACTCCTTACTACTTCAAATTCTTTATTAGCCTTATCGGGCGTTAAATCTAAGAATTATTCAAAAATGCTGCGACAATTTCGGCACAGTCCAATAGTTGCAAACCAAATCACATGTCAATGCATCGTTTCTCAGATATGGGAAATAGTCGCTTGTAAATTCATCCGATTTATAGGTAGATATTAGGGAATTTATGTATAAGCGTCAAAGAATATTTTACAGAGAGATCAATTTTTTTAGGCTACTCCTGTATTTTGCTAAAATCATGCCACTGAATAGGGTCTTCGTTCAGTCAGGCAGTCGATTGATTTTTCATCGATAATCTGTATCTCGGGCATTGCTTTTTAGCCAAAAAACACTCAATTTTAATATAATTGATAACGGAGGTGAAATTGAAACAAACAGGCGCGGCAGGCAATCGAGGACAGGATATCCGTTCTGATTGCTATTTTGAAATTGAACTGACCGACAGCGGCGGCATCCAGATGGACATTCGGAGTAAAGTGAACCGGCTGTTTGGCGCGGAAAATCGTCAATTGATCCGGGATATGCTGGACTTTTTCGATATCCCGAATGCGAAAGTTATTTTGGAAGACAGCGGCGCGCTGCCCTTTGTGATGATGGCGCGGATTGAAGCCGCCGTAAAAAAGGTTACCGATACAAATAAAGAATACCTGCCGGAACTGATCCCGGAAAACCGGTACAGTACTCAACGGGACCGCTTTCGTCGTTCCCGCCTCTATCTGCCCGGCAACACCCCCAAGCTTTTCATAAATGCCGGTCTGCATCAGTCGGACGGGATTATCCTGGATCTGGAAGATTCCGTGGCGCCCGCTAAAAAGGATGAAGCGCGTATATTGGTGCGCAATGCTCTACGGCGGAACGATTTTTATGGAACCGAGCGGATGGTTCGCATAAATCAAAACCCCCGTGGCTTAGACGATCTGGACTATGTCGTCCCTCATCATGTCAATCTCATCCTGATGCCTAAATGCGAAAGCGCCGATCAATTGGCAGCAGTAGATCTTAAAATCCAGGAGATAATAACGACTCACCAATTGGATTACCCCGTGTATCTGATGCCGATTATCGAAAGCGCCAGGGGAATCATGAACGCCTATTCAATTGCCTCTGTATCAGAAAATGTGGTGGCTCTCGCCATCGGGTTGGAGGATTACACTGCCGACCTGGGCATTCAACGGACTCCCGAAGGTAAGGAAACTTTTTTCGCTCGGAATATGATTGTAAACGCCGCCAGGGCTGCCGGCATTCAGGCTATTGATTCAGTGTTCTCCGATGTGGCTGATCAAGAGGGGCTGCGAAAGGTCGTTAAGGAATCCAAATCCCTGGGTTTTGAGGGCATGGGCTGCATCCATCCCCGCCAGGTCCCGATCATTCATGAAACTTTTGCCCCTGACGACAAAGAAATTGAAAAAGCTAAAAAGATTGTGACCGCCTTTTACGAAGCCGAAGAAAAGGGATTGGGCGTTGTGGCGCTGGGATCCAAGATGATCGATCCGCCTGTTGTGAAACGGGCTCAAAAAACCATTGATATGGCTATCGAAACCGGAAAATTATCTGAAAATTGGAGAGACAGCTATGACAACTAAACTCGTTAAAAATGCATTAGGACGATTAGTTCCTACCGAAATAAATGGAAAAAAGCAAATACCTTTCCAGGGAGTCGGAAAATACAGACCCGATTATCGAAAATACAATCCACAAGTGGTTACTTGTGCAGATTTTCCGACTGGAAATAAATTGATTGTGGATTTAAAAGCCGCCCTGGTAAATGCCGGGTTAAAAGATGGCATGACCATCTCAACCCACCACCATTTTCGTAATGGTGATCTGCTGGCGGTTGAGATTTTCCGGATAGCTTCTGAATTGGGCATTAAGAACCTAATCTGGTTCCCGTCAGCCTCCTTTCCATGTCATGCTAAGATTATCGATTATATGGAAAACGGTACTGTTCATCATATCGAAGGCAGCATGAACGGTCCGCTAGGGCGCTACTGTTCGGAAGGAAAGATGAAGGGTGTTGGCGTTTTACGCTCCCACGGCGGTCGTTATCAGGCAGTTCAGGATGGCGAAGTGCAGATCGATATCGCGGTGATCGCGGCGCCGACAGCCGATCCTTTTGGCAATGCCAACGGATTAACCGGACCCTCTGCCTGCGGCTTGCTGGGATTCGCCCTGGCGGATTCCCAATACGCTCACAAGGTTATTGTTGCCACCGACAACCTGATTGACTTCCCCTGCATCCCCTGGCAGATCCAGGGAAATTACGTGGATTACGTCGTCAAAATGGATAAAATCGGCGAACCGGAAAAAATCGTCTCAGGCACAACCCGAATCACAAAAAGTCCCGACCGGCTCCTGATCGCCGAGCTTACCACCCAGCTGTGTCAGGAAGCCAGTTTGATCAAAAACGGATTTTCATTTCAAGCGGGCGCCGGAGGAACATCATTGGCAATTGCCTATTATTTTGAACAGATAATGCGCGAAAAAAATATTAAAGCGCGTTTCGCCCGGGGCGGCAGCAACCAGTACCTGGTTAAAATGTTAGAAGAGGGATTGGTGGATTACTTACTCGATGGACAAACTTTCGATCTGGAAGGGGTTCGCTCCATGCGGGAAAATCCCAGGCATGTGGATACAAGTCCCTTTACCAGCTACAATTATCACGGCAAAGGAAATTTTGCATCGCTGGTAGATATCGTAATATTAGGCGCCACGGAGGTGGATATACATTTTAACGCCAATGTTAATACCCACTCCGATGGCTATCTGCTGCATGGTATCGGCGGCTGGCAAAACTGCCTTTTCAGTAAAACCGTTATATTGCCGATTCCCCTTTTCCGGGATCGCATTCCCGTTATCCGGGATGAAGTTACCACCATCACAGGTCCCGGTGAACTCATCGACGTCATCGTCACTGAACGTGGTATTGCCATCAATCCACGCCGTAAAGATCTGTTAGATGCGCTGAAGGACTCCAGCTTACCTATTAAAACAATTGAAGAACTGAAAAATGAGGCTGAAAAGATTTGCGGTATTCCGGAAAAACCCAAACTCAGTGATGAGATTGTAGCAATAATTAAATGGGTGGATGGTACTGTTATCGATGCGGTCCGGCGGGTGATTCCCCTAACCCGGACAAGCCCCCGAAGGGGCAGGCGGAACCAAAAAAGTTAAAAAATAGATTTTAAATTTCAAATTGCAAATATTAAATATCAAATTACTCCAAAGGGACATGCCCCGAAGGGGCAGGCAGAACTAAAAAGGAAAAGATTTAAAAGTAATACTGGTTGCTGGATACTGGATAAGAAAAAAACAATATCAATTATCAAGTATCTGATTTGATTTGAATAATGATCATTTATCATGCAAAAAACTTTTACAAAAAAACAAGAAAATGACTTGTAAGGGACTATAGTATTATTTCCGTTGTGTCAACCTATTTCAGGACGATACACGATACAGAATTTCAAATTTCAAGTTTCAAGTTTCAAATTGTAAATTTAACTTTTAAGGTACTAACATATATAGCTACCAAGGAAATCATTTTACTCTATAAGCGTTTTCAGATAGGTCCTGATCGTTTTGATATTCTCAAACCCCGAAACGGTCAGGTCCGGAGATTCGGCAACAATCGCCTCACGGCGTTCTTCATGACGGATCACGGCGATACAGCGCATCCGGTTGCGATGAGCGCTCCAGACATCCCGGATAGTGTCACCGATAACTACTACCTGCGCCGGAGAATAATTCTCATTAAAGCGCTGCCGCACTTTCTGCAGAGCGATCAGGGGCAACTGATCCCGATCGTGATGATCACTGCCATACACCCCAAAACTGAAATAATCCAGCAAGCCAAAGGGTTTTAACTTAATTGCCGCACCCTTTTCCATATTGCCGGTGATCAGTCCCACACGGTAACGGGCATTCTGCAAGTAGTTTAGCAGATCGATCACTCCCGGGAAGATATACTTTTCGTTGCTGTTGGGATAGAGCTTCGCCAGAATCTCCAAATATTGCGCTAATATACGATCAACAATTCCATCCCGCTCCATCGCAGAGATTCCCAGGCGTTCCAGTGCATTGACAACAATGCCGGGATCGGTATATCCGGCAAGATGATGTACTTCGAAATCAATATTTCTCCCGGTTATACGCCGAATGGCTTCTCCCAGAGATTGACGCGGCGCCATTCCCGGAGAGATCAGGGTACCGTCGATATCCACAAGAATTAAAAGCGCTGGTTTAGTCATCAGAATTAATTTTAGATGTTAGATTTTGGATGATAGATTTTTGTTTCCCTTTGGAACTTATTACTCACTACTACTAAAAAGCATAATTCATGCGCAACTTGACCAGCCGTAACGGTCCCATATTACGCTCTACCATGACATAATTATACTGAAAGAGGTTTTCCACGCTCAGACTCAGGTTCAGAGATTTATTGAGGTTTATATTACAGAATCCTCCAAACAGATGGATGGGAACCCGCTGATCGGCGCCGGTTTTGGAATTCTCCGGAAAGAGCTGTACCCGTGCCATTTTGCTTAGATAGCGGTAATCTATTCCCAGAGATAGACGGTCGGAAAGAATCAGTTGCTCGCTGATCACCAGGGAGTGATGATGACGGTATGCCAGGACGTCGTCAGCGGTCAGATCACGAGGATCGATATAGGTGTAGCTAACCCGACTGCTTGCCGGAATAAACGGCCATTTCCAGTCAACAGTGATCTCAGCCCCCTGAATCACGGCTTCAGTGATATTGCGGAACTGGATCTTCTGATCATCAGGATCCAGGATTGGTTCGATCAGCTGCTCGTAATGGCTGTGGAAGATCGCCGCATCCAGCGTCAGGAAGTAAGTTTGCCAGTAGAGTCCCACTTCTCCGGCAATGCTGGTCTCGGATTGCAGATCGGGATTGGGTTTCACCTGGAAAAGATACTGCTGGGTTTCGATAAACATTTCCGCCGCGACGGGCGCCCGGAACGCCCAGCCCAGAGAACCCCGCAGAGTCAGCTGCTCCAGAAGTTTGAGTGTTAGACCGAATTTGGGATTTACTTTGCTCTGAATACTCGCATCATCGATGCGATGTATATCCCAGCGCAGTCCGCCGGTCAGACCGATCAACGTTAATATATTCATCTCATTCTGGAGAAACAGCGCCAGATCAGTTCCCCTACGATCCCCCCAGATATCCGACCGTACCTGATTGATGCCGGCGTCCAGACCGGCTGTCAGATAGTGACTTTCCCCCGGACGGTAATCCAACTGAACCTCTCCGCTAAAGGTTTGAGACGTGGCAGCGCTGGTATTGCTCGCCATATCGTTATCGAAACTGGTTCGAAACACATTCAGGCGCAGCTGACGGGAATGCCTGGCGGAGACAATATGGTTATAAAGGGTTGACCACTGCAGCTTATTGGTCAGTACCTGATCATCCACGGTATTAAGAGGAGTATGAAAGGGCTTAATGGAGCTGCACCACTGGGTAAAAGAACCGTGGCTGTCATTGATATATAAAATTCGAGACATCAAACTGCGATTATCCGGCAAGGCATATTCCAAACGACCATTAAGGAGCGTCCGTCGATACCAGCCGTTCTGACGATACCCGGAGGAAATAGATTGACCAACGCCCAGGGCAAATCCCAGACGCCCAAACCGTTGCTCATGCTGCACCCGCCAATCTTCCTGTAACATGGGCCGGTCGGTCCAGACCTGACGTTCATCGCCGGGTTTAGCATAGATACCGCCTCCCAGGGTCACATCGCTCTTACGAGTCGATGTAATTTGCCTTGTAATGATATTGACCACGCCACCCATGGCGCTGGAACCGTAGAGCGCCGATCCGGGACCTTTGAGAATCTCGATGCGTTCGATATTCTGAGCCGGAATGGCATCCCAGTATATGGCACCGTTATCAAAGGCAATCGCCGGAAATCCATCCACCAGAATCTGTACACGGCTGCCGGCGCCCCGGGCATAACCGCTGCTGCCACGGATATTAAGCTGACCATCGATGATCTGCACACCCGATTCATAGGGCAATACATCGGCAATGGTAACAGGATTGCGCAGGCGGATCTGATCCTCACTGATCGTCGCGATAGTCACCGGGGAATCCATCTTACGGGAAGCCCGCTTAGTACCGGTTACGACGATCTCCGGGGATTTATGCACTTTTGGTTGAAGTTGAAAATCCACCTGGACGGTTTCACCGGGAGTAACTATAATCGTCTTCCTTTTGGGCTGAAAACCGATATTGAGCGCTTCCAGGGTTACGGCTCTGGCGGGAACCCTATCGATATAATATTCGCCTCCCAGATCGGTGGCTGCTCCTAACAGTGAACCCCGGATGATCACATTGGTACCGGGCAGGGGCTCATTATCGACGGCGGAACTGATCCTGCCCGCGATCCTGCCGGTCTGAGCCAAAACAGGAACACTGATCCACAAGAAAAATAATAGCATTTGCCAGTGCCTCTGGGAGTAATTCCGCATCAAAAGGGCAACTCCAGATCATAATCGATGGTGATATCAATATCCTCTGTAATTTCATCCTCCCAGACCCGGATGGAGCCAATTGGAAGGGCTGAACCCGGAGGAGCATAGAGTCCGATTGGTATAAAATATTCAGGGTGAGCCGTTAGGCTGTCGAGTGGTAAAAACAGCAAATCCATTACCGACTCGGTCACTCCTACAATACCGCCCAGATAATAGCCCGGCTTCAGTTGGATAAAATAGTCCTGTTCCTTTTCTAAAGTATCCAGAGGATCACTGTAGGTCACGAGATGGGCAAAAAGGGAATCGATAGAGTTGTACAAGGGATACTGGAATTCAGCAATGATTACGAAAGCTCCCCGGAGGCTGTCGGGCCCGGGCCAGATCAAGTCGCCGGAAGCTGAATCAACCGGAAAAGACACGGCACCTTGAATGCCTTCCACAGGTTCAAGCCCCTTTTCACAGGTAAAACAGATTAAACCAAGGAACAGCAGAATAATAAACGATTTATTGAATTTTTTCATACCACATTAAGTTAAAATGATATGCAATGAAGTGCTAATAAAAAGTGAATTTCAATAGACGACAGAAAGAATATCAAATATCAGATTTAAGATTGCCCCGAGGGGGTCTCTATGAGGCAAATATCAAATTTCCCCAGGGGGACACCTTTGGCGCAAATTTCTTAATTTTAAACTTTCCCTTACAACCATTGCGCTGGATTATTGGGATTTTTCTCCGATAAATCGGGGTAACTCACTCATCTCAAGAGACTTCTTCGAGGGAATGACAGCTATGGGGTGGGATCCTTTCTCCCCTGCTGCCTGTGCGATTCACGCATAAGGATGGTAACGATACGTTCAGCCGCACGACCGTCCCAGTATTCGGGAATACGTCCGTCGATCTTCTCTCCACCGAGAATAGTCAGAGTCCGCTTCAGTATCTTATCGGGATAGGGACCGACAAGTTCGTTGGTGCCTTCCTGGACTGTTATAGGACGTTCGGTATTTTTACGCAAAGTTAGGCAGGGTACACCGAGCACGGTAGTTTCTTCCTGGATGCCTCCGGAATCGGTAAGAACCAGTTTGGCGTCTTTCTGCAGCTTCATGAAATCGTGATAGCCCAGCGGTTCGGTAATGATCAAATTGGGTAATTTTAGATAGCGGCTCATGCCGAATTCAGTCAGCATCTTACGAGTACGGGGATGCATGGGAAACACCACCGGAATTTTTTCCTGAATCTGTTCCAGGATGTCAAACAATCCCCGGAAAACCTCATCCTGATCCACATTAGAGGGACGATGCAGGGTGATCAGAATATAATTGCCGGGTTTTACGCCTAATTGAGAATGAATCGTTCGACGGTTTACTTTCGGGAGATAGTATTGCAGCGAATCGATCATGGTATTACCGACAAAGTGGATCTTTTCCGCAGGAATGCCCTCTTTCCGGAGGTTCTCATCGGCATCCCGGCTGGTGGTGAAGAGATAATCAGAAATGTTGTCGGTCACAATGCGGTTAATTTCCTCAGGCATAGTCCAGTCCCGGCTACGCAGTCCGCCTTCGATGTGTCCCACCTTGATATGCAGCTTCACTGCTACCAGTGAACAGGCGACAGTGGAGTTGACATCCCCGGCTACTAATATCAAATCGGGACGATCTTTTAGAATAGCTTTTTCATATTCGATCATGATCTTGCCGGTCTGTTCGCCGTGCCGTCCCGAACCGACTCCCAGGTAAACATCGGGTTCAGGCAGTTCCAGTTCACGGAAGAAGATATCGGACATGCGTTCATCATAATGTTGACCGGTGTGTACCAGGCGGCATTGGAATTTGTCCGGGTACTTACGGAATTCCCGGTATAGGGGTGCGGCTTTCATATAGTTGGGGCGAGCGCCCACGATCAGGTCGATTTTCATGAAGTTTCCTTTGTCTCAAACTGTTTACAAAACGGAGAGAATATACGAAATTTTTATTTCAAATGGGAATGCTGGATGTTGAGCAAAGCGGGGCGGTAAGATCCATGCTTCCGTATTCACTACGTCACGCTAGACAAGACGCAGGATAGATTATTTATTTGTCATTAAGGTCAAGGTTAAGGTTGAGGTTGAGGTTAAGGTTGAGGTCGAGGATAGTCGCAGGATAAGAATATCCCCTAGATTGTGACATATGGCAATGAGCAAATTTTCAGTAAATTGCAAAAGTTGTAAGTTATTGTTTTCATTGACATATGGCACAAGTGACGATATTGACATTTGGTCAATTTTTATTGCCAAATGGCATTATCCAATGGGACGCCTGCAAATTTCTAATTTCAAATATCTTCCGTCTTATATCTTTCGTATTACTAAGAACGAACTTTCGCAAAGATTACTTCATCACACCGCCTTCGAACTTAAGTCAATCAATTCCTGATTAACTCAAGTTCTTGTGTTTGTACAATTACGAATTATCCGAACTGACGATAATGGCAGCGCCGTGATATTTTTTGAAATTTTATACTCCGCTTTACCAGGATAGATAACCCATAAATGCTCTAAAAGTAAATCATCAACGGATATTTGCATCGACTTCGATAAACGGGGAGCATCCATAAATTTAAATTCAGCGCCCCAATATTTTCCTCCGCTCTGCCATAACATATCCAACTCAGCGCCGCTATGGGTTCTCCAAAAATAGACTTCTTCGTTTTTCATATTTAATTCCCTACAGGCGCATTCTAAGGCGAATCCTTCCCAGGAAGCGCCAAGCTTGTTATGAGTAAATAGCTGTTGCCTGCTTGAAATTGACATTAATGAATGAAAAATACCTGAATCTCTTAAAAAGAT
>JAUVYH010000217.1 GCA_030603165.1 Fidelibacterota bacterium | reverse complement strand
GTCATATAGCTGCGCCATCTGAGAAATCTGTCCGTAAGAGGTGGGAGTATAACCCACCTGAGATGTTTTCCCAAAAGAATCCCCAACGCGCTTGCCCATAAGTAAATTTCGCACCAGAGACTCGGCATTTACTGTAAATTCTTCCGGCAAAGTGTACCAGGGTCCCACAATAAGGCGTCCTGACTTTATCAAGTTTTTTAATCGTTTACGGTTTTCCGGTTTGATTTCGAGATAATCATCCAGAAAGATAGTCTGTGAATCAAAATTGAAATATTTGTAACTCAGATCTTTTTCCATCAGATCGATTAAATTATCAACCAGTTTAACAAGCAAGAGGCGCGTCTCTTGAAATGGAAAACGCCATTCTCTGTCCCAGTGAGTATTCGGTAAAATGTGTACTGTTTTTTTCTTACCCATAGTTGAAATCCCCAATAATCCTTTCTATATGTTATTAATACTCTCTATTTTTCATCCATATACTATGTATTAAATCATAACTTTCCAATGGCATTCCCCTGAAAACACAATTGGATGTTGAAAAAATATAACCGCCGCCTGGTTTTGTATGTTCCAAACAATACTCCGCACTTTCCCGTATTTGTTCCGAGGTTCCTGTCTGCATCAGAGAACAATCTACATTACCACAAAGAGCAACTTTATCGCCGTATTTTTCTTTAACCAATTTTATATCTACACCGGCCATCGGATCCAGAGAATGCAGCGCGTGCGGTTCGGCATCCACCAAATACTTCAGTATCGGCATAATATTTCCATCAGTATGCTTGATTACATAAGCACCAGCTTTCTTAAAATACTGTACGGATTCTTTTAAATAAGGAGCAATAAATTCTTCAAATTGCGTCGGGCTGATAAATGGTCCCGCATTAAAACAATAATCACAGCAAAGAATAAAACCGTCTGCTCCTGCTTCAAGCATTTCATGGCATCGCCTCTTACTGTCATCTACATTATTTCTTGCCACTTCATGCATAAAATCAGGTCTGTCCATTAAGTCAAAACAAAACTGTTCCATGTGTGTAAATGGGATCATAAAAGTCGGGTCATTGTGACACATCAGCATATATTCATCACCGCTCTGTTCCCTGATTTCCATTATGGTATCTCGAACTCCCGTTTCCTCTTTGTTCTCATGTATCCCAAGAGTTCTGTTTATAAAAATCATTGAATGACCATATCGTTTTGCGATATCAATATATAGTTTTGCGTTGTATTTAATTTTTTCGGCGTAGGACATTCCAATAACATCAGGATCAACAGGCCCACCAATCCATGTTCGTCCATTAAAATCCCGCTCCGTTTCATCAAAAACCAATTCAAATGTCGGAATATAATCCGGTATTTCTCTATTAAGGACTGTTATTATTCGCTCTTTATGATTCATTATTTTCTTTCTTCTGCAAACAATACATTTACTTTAAATTATCTTTAGGATTTCATCAAAGTTACTACAGTAATAATTACAGAGTGATTTAGTTCCGCTCTCTATAATATTTCCACCTGAAATTCCAGTGGCAGAAAATCCCGCTAAAAGTATTGAACATATTCCCGCTCCGCTGTCTTCTATCCCAATAACATGATGTCTCTCATTAAAAGGAATTCCCAACCCAACCCGGCAGAGTTCAGCATACAACCAGGGATGAGGCTTTGGTGAAAGTTCACCTAACGTTCCCACACTGCCCTTTCCCATCGGAAATCCCGCCGTAATAATCGCATTATAAAATTCCGTCGGATCACCCATATCCAGAGTCCGGAACGCCGCAAGAATTTCAGGATAGGCTTTTTCATATAGCCCGGATGTTAC
Organism: Fidelibacterota bacterium; assembly: GCA_030603165.1. Lineage (GTDB taxonomy): Bacteria > Fidelibacterota > UBA2242 > UBA2242 > UBA2242 > UBA9312. Next base: position 2,947 of record JAUVYH010000217.1, on the reverse strand, counting down.
CAGACCAATTTTGATTTGTCGGTCTTTCAGCGTTAACAGAAAATCCTTGAGCCCCGGTGTTGGAATAAAAGCATCTTTTCGCCCTTTTCCATCCAGGATGGCTTTCATCTCACGGCGGGTATGTTCAAAGTAAAATACCCGCGCCTGTTCTACGGATTTATCAGGACAATATTTCCTTATACAATACTGTAAATGTTCAGACACACTATGTCCTGAAACAAAAGGAATATCCGCATCTTCCAACTCAAATTTCGGATTGTCCAGTAGGCTGGCTATACTTAATTGAATGATCCAGACCCAGAATTCCTCGCTGCGTACACTGGTTCCATCGAGGTCCATCAGAACAGCCTTGGTGGGTTTTTCAATTGATACCGTATAAACGGGGTAATACGCCGGATAATCCATAGCGGACACAACATAGGCTAAGGTATAATCTTCAAAGGCAATAAATTCAACCTTTCGATCACCCGTCGCAATAATCTGCCGTACGCCATTTTTCCCAACGCGATGACGACCATCGCTGGATTGCTCCATTCTGAGCAATCCCAAATTCAGATCGATCCGCCCTAAACCGGGAATCTTAATAGTTTTTTTCTGTTTATCCACAAATAATCTTTCTATCTATTCTATTCCACATACTGACTATTCTAAAGTTACCTTAACCAGATGCGGAAAATATTCTTCAAATTCGATATATGTAATATATATTATTTTGCCATTTTCATCAGCCAATTCAGGGTGCTCCTTCCCGGCATAAATTAATAGAGGGTAAGGCAAAGGTTTTTCTCGTTTCTTATTTACAATCCACAGTTCCACCGGCTCACTCCAGGGTCCCCAGAGATTAGGTGCTGTCCGACCAACAATTCTCGGAGTAGTTCCCCATGAGTGAACAGCCAAATAACAATTTAAATAAGAATTAAACGAAACAGAAACTTCACTCGGCGCACCCTCAAATACCGCCATGGCGTCATTGATATCTGAACTCCATTCGGGTGTTTGAGAAATCAAATATTCATAACTGTCTAAATCTTCGATCTTATCAAGACCGACTCTTGCCACATAACATTTTTGGACGCCTTTACTGTCCATTAATACGCCATATAAGTACAACTTATTCTCATTATAATTAGGAAAAATAGCGGAACCGAAGTGTGGAACATCCTTCACCCATAGAATATCCGTATCATTATGAATAATGCGTTGAAATTTCCAATCGTCTTCCATTCCGACAGCCAATCCAGAGCCAATGATTTCAAAATTTACTGGTAATATATTATTACTCCTGGATTTTTTTTCAACAAGACTCTGCTCCATCATTCGCACTTTAATAAAAGATAAATAGATTTTATCGTCCAGATAAACGCCGTGTTGGCACCAGACGCGTATCCTGTTTAGATCCTCATTTTCTAAAAGAGGAATAAGAGTTCTAATATTACCATCATTATCACAAATATATTTATAATCCCATAACCCATCTTTTGCACACTGATCAGGTAAAAGCAAACCGGTGTTATTCAGCATCTTTTCAATTGTCCCTTTTCCCGACATATCATCAGGACCAACCGCTTCTCCACTCAGATACCAGAGACTCTCTCCAAGAACTCGTTCGCCAATCAAAGTATCGCCGAAGAACCATAACGATTTGCCATTCAGAGGAATTGAAAAAGCACCATCCTGTCCAATCATTCTGTTTGGATTATTGACGAACTGACAGCCTAAGTCTTGAACATTTTTTACTTCCAAGTATTTCAAAATTCCTTCTCCAATTTTCAAATCGGTCTATAATCTTTTGTAATGTGTTATCCGGCACTGTTTAGGCTGGGGTAGATAAAATATCTACCCCCACCTGAACGTTGTATCCCTTTAAGAATAAATACTATTTTGTCAGAACCATCTTACGAGTTTCAATCATTTTCCCTGCTTGAAGTTTATAAAAATAAATTCCACTGGGAAGATTTTCTCCGGAAAAAGATATATCGTAATTTCCGGGACCTTTTTCTTCATTTACCAACTTAGCTATTTCACTTCCAAAAAGATCATACACCGTAAGGTTAACCAGGGCTTTCTCTGCTATGCTATAGCTAATATGAGTAGTCGGATTGAAAGGGTTCGGATAATTCTGGGAAAGGTTGAACTTGTTCAGAACTTTAATTTCATTACCAATTGCCGTACCACCTGTTACAGTGATATCGTTACCTAGGCTGTCTATATAATAACTTGGATCGGTAAAGTCTAAACTGCCTTCAGTGAAAAAATATCCCAGTCCATAAGTTCCATTAGTATTTCCCACTGTCATCAGAATTGTCGCATCAATATACGATTTAGTAGCCCAGCTATATGATGAATCAGATTCATACACTTCCCAATGCATCAGGTCTCCACTTGGAAAATGAGCTTCAATAGAATCCACCCATCCATAATCCAAATTGCTTGGATAACCATCGGCACTGTCTGGGGGCAGAAAATGAGTTGTGCCGTTACCAAAGTCACCTCCATAAGTAACGGAATCAACAGTCCAATCATCAGGAACCATCAGCCCAAATAGTCCAAATTTAGCATCAACATCCGAGTCACTCGTCGAAATTGATACTGTTACCGTAATTTCGTCTCCTGCGGTTGCAGTTGCAGGCTGAACAATCTCCTCAAATTTACATCCATTCAACATCAACATTCCGATCAGAATGGTTGCAAAAACGATCCATTTTGTAGCTTTCACTTTCATAACATTTCTCCTTTTTAATTAACCAAAAATTATACTTCAAAAATTCCTATATTTTTTGATATCACCTCCCTTCTTTCATGTTAATTAGAACTTAGCGCCTTCGGCGGACTTTCAATCTTCTTCTATATACTCCATAGTATAATTATTACAACCAGGACATCCTACTTTTGGCATATATCCATCATAGTACTCATTGTTGATTTTAGCCATACCAATTCCAACATC
>JAUVYH010000252.1 GCA_030603165.1 Fidelibacterota bacterium | reverse complement strand
ATGAATGCCGTAGCGGGGTTTGGGACTGCAAACCCCATCTTATCTTTAAAATTCCGGTGACGCGAAGCGGCAAAAAATTGGCGTAATACCCCGCAGCTTGCTGCGATTGGGATAGTCAATTATTAGGAATTTTTTTATTTTGGAATGTGGGGTGGGTTTTTGAAAAGTCTATCGAGAGAGTATGTGCCGGGGGGGGGAATCGAACCCCCATGGACCGAAGTCCGGCGGATTTTGAGTCCGCTGCGTCTACCAATTTCACCACCTCGGCAAAAAGCGGGGTAAAATTAATGTATATTAATTTAAAAACAATGGAAAATGTCTGAAAAATAATTGGAGGGTATTCTAATGAGTGAAGTGAAGTATGACACAATATCTGAGATGTTCATTTCAGTAACAAATAGGTTTAAAGAGAAACCTGCTTTCGGTTTTAAAAAAGATGGTACCTGGCATGAGATGACATTTTCTGAGGTTCGGGATAGTGTTGAAAAAATTTCTGGCGGGCTTAAATCAATTGGTCTAAAAACCGGAGACCACGTGGGAATTATTTCTCATAACAGTTGTCTGTGGGCAATGTCTGATTATGGGATTTCGTGCGCCAGGGGTGTTACCACAACGATTTATCCGACATTAACTACTAAACAGGTAAAGTGGATCGTACAACATGCGGAATGTAAATACCTGTTTTGCGGTGATCTTGAGCAGGCTGAAAAAGTGTTGACTTTTGTGGACGAATTGAAGGGACTGCAAAATGTAATTGTGTTAAGCGACGAAAAAGTAGAGCATCCCAAAGTAATTCTATATAGTGAATTATTGGCTATAGGAGCTGAATTTCGGAATAGCAATCCCGGGTTTTTTGAAAAGGATGCCATGTCGATTAAAAAATCAGATATGCTGTCCCTGATTTATACTTCCGGCACTACAGGTGAACCCAAAGGAGTAATGTTAACTCACGGGAATTTAACATCAAATATTTTTGCCAGTCTTAAAGTAATCCAGGTTGATGATCAGGATGTATTCCTCTCTTTTTTACCATTGAGTCATGTTTTTGAAAGAATGGTGGGACATTTTTTAGCGACTTCGGTTGGAGCGACAGTCTATCATGCTGAAAGCATTAATACTGTCGCAGATAATATGAGCGAAGTTCATCCCACTATAATGACTGCCGTTCCGAGATTTTATGAAAAAGTTTATGCAAAAATAATTGATAATATGTCTTCTGCTTCTTCAGTCAAAAAGAAACTGTTTTGGTGGTCAATTAATGCCGGGAAAAAAGTGGAAAATCGACGTGATCACGGCCATTCTGTTGGTGTATTTCTTGGAGCTAAATTAAAAATTGCAAATAAATTGGTATTTTCAAAATTACAGGAAAAAGTCGGTGGAAAATTAAGATTCTTTGCATCCGGAGGCGCCCCATTATCTAAAGAGATTGGGCAATTTTTTAAAGCTGCAGGTATATCGATCCTCGAAGGTTATGGATTAACGGAAACTTCTCCGATTATTACGATTAATCCTTACGGGAAATCCAAATTAGGAACAGTTGGTATAACGATTCCGGATGTTAAAGTAAAAATTGCCGAGGATGGTGAAATTCTCACAAAAGGGCCCAATGTTATGAAAGGCTATTTTAAGGATGAAATTGTCACAAAAGAAGTATTAGGCGAAGATGGTTGGTTTCATACCGGTGATATAGGAATGTTCGATGAAGATGGATATTTGGCAATTACCGATCGTAAAAAGAATATTATTGTTACGTCCGGCGGAAAGAATGTGGCGCCGCAGCCGATGGAAAATGTCCTGGTTATGTCAAAATGGATTGAACAGATACTGGTAATCGGTGATAAGCGGAAATTTGTATCGGCATGTATCGTACCGTCTTTTCCAAACCTTGAAGTCTGGGCAAAGGAAAAAGAGTTGAAGTGGGAAACCAGAGAAGAACTTATTAAATTGCCGGAAGTTAAAGAACTCTATGATCGTGTTATTGACGAATCAATGGAAGGATTCGCTCAATTTGAGAAAATCAAATGCTATATACTGTTATCCCAGGAATTTACAATTGAGAGTGATGAACTGACTCCGTCAATGAAGATCCGTCGTAGTATTGTTGAAAAACATTATGCTGAACTGATCAACAGTATGTATGACGAGGTCAATGATAATTGAAAATCAGTTATAAAGATTCCGGCGTCGATATAGATGCCGGAGCTGAAGCTGTTAAGCAAATAAAAGACATTGTAAAAGAAACTTTTGTTCCTAATGTGCTTACTGATATCGGTGCATTTGGAGGATGTTTTGAATTTCCCGTCCAACAATATAAACGTCCGGTACTGGTTTCCAGCGCAGATGGCGTCGGAACTAAACTGATCGTTGCTAATATGATGAACCGGCATGATACTATTGGTCAGTGTCTGGTGAACCATTGTGTAAATG
>JAUVYH010000122.1 GCA_030603165.1 Fidelibacterota bacterium | reverse complement strand
ACACAATATTCAATAATTTATTTATCATTAATAATTGTTCTATTCGTAGTTGTCTTATACTTTGTAACATCAAAAAAAAATAAACTTATAGAAAACGAAAAAAATAATTATCGTCAAATCTTTGATAAATATAAAGACGTTATATCAATTGAAGAAGAAGTAGAAAAAATAAAAAGAATTGAAAACAAACTTAAAGCACATATTGGTAATCTTTATAATGACTACCGCAAGAAAAAACTTTTATATAATAAAATTGAAAGTATTGAAAAAGCTATATCAGATAAAATTGAAGAACAAATAAAAATTAATTCTGAAATTGATGTACTAAAGGATAACTATAAGCAAAAGAAAATTACTTATGATAACATAATAAAAGAGATAGGTATCTTAGAAGAAGATTTGGAAGATTTATCTTTTGGATTATATAAACCACACTTTGAATATGATTCTTCAGATGAATACAAAGCCAAAATGCTTGAAATAAAGCAAAAACAAAAAGACGCAATTAGAAATAAAGAAGCTGCTAAGTGTTATACAAATTGGACTGTAAATGATAGTATCAGGAAAGGCAAAAAATTGACAAACCGCAATATTAAATTAATGTTGCGTGCATTTAACGGAGAGTGTGATTCAGCTGTGTTGAAAGTAAAATGGAATAATATTCTCACGTTAGAGGAAAGAATAAAAAAATCATTTGAAATAATAAACAGACTTGGGGAAACCAGTTCAATAGCTATAGCTCACAACTATTTACAGCTAAAACTAGACGAACTTAGAATTTCTTATGAATACAAAGAGAAGCTTCATGAAGAACGAGAGGAACAGAGACGTATTCAGCAGCAAATGAGGGAAGAACAAAAAGTTGTACGAGAAATTGAATTGGCTAAAATAGAAGCCGGGAAAGAAGAAAATAAATATCTTCAATTACTCGCAAAAGCGCGTGTAGAAGTACGTAAAAAACACGGCGACGAATTGTTAAAATTTAATGCAAGAATTAAACAACTTGAAATAGAGTTATCAAAAGCTCAAGAATTAAAAGAAAGAGCTATATCTAGAGCACAAATTACTAAATCAGGCCACGTTTACATTCTCTCAAATATTGGAGCATTTGGTAAAAATGTATATAAAATAGGAATGACAAGACGCCTTGAGCCCATTGATCGTGTTTATGAATTGAGTGGAGCATCAGTTCCTTTTTCATTTGACGTTCATGGTATGATTTATTCAGAAGACGCACCATCCTTAGAGAATGGACTACATAAAATATTTGACAAAAAAAGAGTTAATAGAGTCAATCATAGAAAAGAATTTTTCAATATCACTATTTCCGAATTAGAAGATGAACTAAAGAAGATTGATAAAAAAATTGAGTTAACTAAGATTGCAGAAGCTCGTCAGTATAGAGAAACATTGATATTAAATGCAGAAGAAACAAAAGAAAATATTGAAAATAAATTGAAAAAGTATCCTGCTGAACTATAATTAAAAATAAATATTTCCTTCAACTTCGCGATCTTTTCACCGTAGCGTTCTTTATATATACCAAACTAACCTTCCGAAGATTCACCAGTGCTACTTTATGACAAAATCCGCTTTCAAATCAGCAATCGATTCACCATAGTGATCTTTTAATGAACGGATTTCTTTAACCAGGTAATCGATCCGGGTTACGGATTCACTCATGAAGAACTGGAACAGTTCGCGCTTTTTCTCATGTTCTTCCGCCACCGGCAGAAACAGCGCACAACGATATGTAATCGACGCCATTTCCACGAGGTAATTTGCCACATAATCGTGGAAATCTTTGTTCTTCAGTTCAAGCACATCATTAGCCGTCTGCTGAAGCTGCTCTACATAACCGAGAATGATTTCTTTTTCTCCGGAAAGGTTTTTTGCCTCAAGATTTCGCAACGCTCCCCATTCCTTTTCAAGAACGTTGGTGGTTACTCCGCCAATCGCCGCCACGACCTGCAGCTGGGTCGTGCCCTCGTAGATATTGGTGATCCGGGCGTCCCGTGCCAGGCGCTCCACCGGAAAATCCTTCATATAGCCGCAGCCGCCGTGAATCTGGACGGCGTCATAGGCAACCTTATTCGCCATTTCAGTGGCGGTGAATTTCGCCAGCGGCGTCAGGAAACCCGCCATTGCTGTCGCATATTTCAATTCAGATCTGACATGCTCGCCTTTTGCCGCTTTACGTTCGTACATATCTTCATAATCCACAAACAGCGCAGTGCGATAGAGCAGCATCCGGGCGGTTTCGATTTCCGCCTGCATTTTCTTGAGCATCTGGAATACTGCCGGGAAATGGACAATCGCCTTGCCAAACTGCTCGCGCTCGTTGGCATATTTCACGGCTTCTTCATAGGCAGCCTGGGCGATTCCCAGCGCTTGTGACGATACCGCCAGCCGGGCGCCATTCATCAGGCTCATGACATATTTTATCAAACCGAATTTGCGTCTGCCGACCAGTTCGGCTTTTGCCATATTGAACTGCATCTCGCAAGTCGGGGAACCGTGAATACCGTGTTTATTCTCAATTCGCCGGACGATCATATTATGATCGCGATAGCGCTCGTAGAGGAACATACTCAATCCGCGCCCGCCTTTGGAGCCTTCTTCGGAACGCGCTAAGACTAAAGACACTTCACCGGAGCCGTTGGTGATAAAGCGTTTTACGCCGTCGAGATACCATTCACCGTCTTTCTCAATCGCCCGCAGCGCTACAGATTGCAGATCACTTCCGGCGTCGGGTTCGGTGAGCGCCATAGAACCACTGACTTCTCCCGAGCAGAATTTCGGTAAAACCCGGTCTTTCTGTTCTTTGTTTCCAAATTTATTAACAGTCACAGCAATATCCTGAAGCCCGAACAGGTTCATCAGGCTCGCGTCGGCTTGAGAGACCATCTCCACGATGACCGTATTAACCGTAACCGGTAGATTCAGTCCGCCGTATTTTCGCGGCAGCATTCCGCCCAGGTATCCCGAACGATTCAGAGTTTCCATATTCTCCCGGGTTTCGGGAGCCCATTCAACAATTCCGGTTCGGTAGGTCGGTCCCTGTTCATCCACGGCTTCGGCGCGGGGCGCAATGAAATTAGCACAGATATCCCCGGCATTTTCCAAGACCATTTCATACCAAGTTTGGGCTTCCTTATAGGAATGCAGCTCCTCGGAACCGTTATCCTGAAAATTATTTTCCAGATCGCTGACGATTTCCTTCAAATCTATGTTATTCAGATAGAATTTTCGATTTTCATTATAGAAGTTTTCCATTAACCTTCCTCCTTCAGGTAGCGTAACATAACCGGGATAATCTCGCTAAGGTCGCCGACAATTCCCATGTGGGCAATGTTGAAAATCGGCGCTTCGGGATCTTTATTGATCGCGATGATCTTCTGTGATTCTTCCATGCCGGCGCGATGCTGAATCTGCCCGGAAATGCCGCAGGCGATGTAGAGCTTTGGTCGCACGACCGATCCGGTCTGGCCGATTTGGTGATCCTTTTCGGCAAAACCAAAATCCACTGCCGCGCGACTGGCGCCAACTTCCCCTTTGAGGGCATTTGCCAGCTCCCGGATCAAGCGGAAATTTTCCGCGCTGCCGACGCCAGCGCCGCCTGAAACGATAATATTCGCCGAACCAAAATCGACCTTTTTGACTTTCGGAATTACTGAAAGGAATTCACTTTTGACCCAGCTTTCATTGAAATCGATCGTGAACGGCTCCATTTTAACCGGATGATTTAGATGTTCTTCCGGTAACAGCATAACGCCTTCCCGCACCGACGCCATCATAGGACGGTTGTCGGGAGTAATGATCGTCGCCAGAATATTCCCGCCAAACGCCGGACGCACCTGGTACAGGATTTTGCCTTTATCCTTGTAATCCTCAATATAAAGTTGGGTGCAGTCCGCCGTCAAACCGGTTTTAAGGGATGATGCGATCAGCGGCGCAATGTCGCGACCGGTATGAGTTGCGCCAAAAAGGACAATGTCCGGTTCTTCGGAGCGGATCATCTCCTCGAAAATATGTTTAAAGGCAATGGAATGCAGGTGTTTGAGCCGCGCATCGGTAAAATACAGGAGCCGACTCATCCCGAACCGGAACAGTTCATCTGTATTTCCGGGCAATGCATCCCCGGCAAAAATGCCCACCACTTCACCTTTTAAAGGATTTGACAGCGTATAGGCTTTATGGGTCAGTTCGATGCTGACATTCCGGAGTTTGCCGCTTACCGGATTTTTCTCTATAAAAACAATCGATTTCATCAATTAACCTCAACGTAAACTTTCATAATATCACGAACCAGCTGCTTGATATCGGTCTGACCGCTACCGTACATCTTCAAATCGCCGCCTTTTAGCATAATGCTTTTAATTTTATGCACTTTTGTGGGACTGCCTTTCAAACCGCAGCGGCTTTCATCTAATTTCAGGTCAGCCATGGAACAGGTTGGAATAACCAAGCCGTTCGCTTCGGCTGCGGGTTTATCCGAATCACTGAAATTTTCTCTCAGGTCAGCCCGGAAATATTGCAGCATTCGACGGCAATTTGGATAGCGCGGCGTATTGGATTGGGATGTGATCGTCAATAAGGCGGGATAGCTGGTTTTAATCACTTCGGTCTGTACTTCCCCGTCTCGCTCGACAATCAAGTAGTTGTCATTAAATTCCTTCAAAGCCGAAACATAAGTGATCTGGTTGAAACCGATCTTATCGGCAACCTGGGGACCAACCTGGGCGGTATCGCCGTCAATTGCCTGCCGTCCGGCGAGCACCAGATCGACTTTACCAAATTGTCTGATTGTTTCCGCGAGAACGTAGGATGTTGCCAGTGTATCGGCTGCTGCGAATTTTCTATCGGTAATCAGCATAACGCGGTCGGCGCCCATATATAAGGAATGTTTTAAAATTTCGGCTGCTTTCGGCGGTCCCATGGTAATCACAATAACTTCAGCGCCAAGCTTGTCCTTAATGGTCAACGCCATTTCCAGGGCATTCAAGTCTTCCGGGTTAAAGATCGCCGGGAGAGCGGCGCGGTTGACCGTGCCGTCTGCCTTCATGGCATTGCCGGTGACATTGGCGGTATCGGGGACCTGTTTCGCCAAAACTACTATTTTTTTCATCTATCCTCCAAACATCAAATATTAACCGGTAGTTTAACATAGAAAAGATTATTATCAATGATTTTTTGACCAATTTAAAAAAGCCAGATTCGAGATTTTCGAATTACGGTTCTATCCTGGATTATTCATAGCCACGAAGGCGCCAAGACACAAAGTAATGTTTAATATAAAAATAAAGATAAAAAGGTAAGGTGTAAAATTTGATTTATTTTGTACATTTCAATATCTATATTTTATTAATTCTTAGAGCCTTAGTGTCTTTGTGGCAAGGTTTATGAATTAAACAGGCTATATTTCTCCTTGCTAATTATTTTAAGAAGACTTATTGGATAATTTAATCAAACAAGAGTGTTTGATTTACGTAACACAATCACTCTTGATTGTGTAATACTGAAATTATTCAATTTTTAGGTGAACTTCAATTTTTTGATAAGTCCCGTTAACTTATCCGATCAAAATCTTAAAGCAATCAATCGGAATGTTTGACTTTCCACGGTGATGTTGTAATTTTGACGGTGCAGGCAATTAAAATCAAGCAGGAGTAAACCTATCAGATGACAAAGATAATTAACATTGATAACTGGCAGCGCAAACGCCAGTACGAATTTTTCCGGCAGTTGGATTATCCGCATTTCAACATTTGCACAAACCTGGATATTTCCAAAGCCCATCAATATACCAGGGAAAAGGGTATATCGCTGTTTAAGACGATTCTTTACGTCACCATCAAAACGGCAAATGATATTCCGGAATTTCGATGCCGAATTCGGGAAGATCAGGTTGTTGAGCATGATATTGTTCATCCATCTTTTACTGTAAGTGTAGAAAACGATCAATTTAGTTTCTGCACGGTGAATTATGACGAGAATGTTGAAAAATTCTTTGCAATCGTAAATAAGGGAATTGAACGAGTCAAACAACATCCTTTACTTATCGATGAACCGGGTCGTGACGACCTGGTATATATTTCCTGCCTGCCCTGGATTTCTTTTACCGGTATCATGCACCCGATCCACATGCATCCTGTGGACTCGGTTCCGCGTATCGCCTGGGGTAAATACATTCACGAAGGCAACAGTGTAAAACTTCCCTATGCTCTGCAGGCACATCATGCCCTGGCGGACGGCTTTCATGCCGGGAAGTTCTTCAATCTATTCCAGGAAATGATCAATCAACCGGAACTTTTATTTAAAACAAATCAAGGCGATAAATAACCAACGATGCAAAGATTCTTCACCCCTTCTCACTCCGATTATAAGATACGATACAATTTTGAGCATTATCACACTGTCATAGAATCCGGGGGTTCAGAATGACAGATGGGGGGAAACGCTCAACAGAAACGTGTCATCCTGAGGGAAGCGACTTGTCCGGCGTAACGAAGTGGAGACGGAAGCGACGAAGGATCGAGTAAGACCGGAGCTTTTTTCCACTCGATTTTTCATCCGGCTCCTGACGTGATTCAGATGACACATACCCGCCTGTTTCTTCCGAAGGAGGGCGGGCAGGTAATTACGTTGTACGATTCCATCAAGGTTTACTCTTTGATCAATTTCTTATACAGCGCCAGGTACTGCTCTGCTGATTGTCGCCAGGAAAAATCGGCATTCATTCCGTTCAGCATTATTTGTTGCCATTCATCCTTTTTATAATAGATAGAAATCGCCCGGCTTATCGATTTAATTAGGTCATTGGCAGAATAATCGCCAAATAAAAAGCCGTTGCCCCGCTTGCCGTCCCAATTCAGGATCGTATCCGCCAGACCACCGGTCTTATGTATCACCGGAACCGTTCCGTACTTCAAACTCACCATCTGGGTGATCCCGCAGGGTTCATAGCGTGATGGCATCAGGAAGATATCACAGCCTGCCATGATTTTATGAGAAAGCGGATTATTGTAACTGAAATCGACTTTCAGGCGTTTTGCATAAAGTTTTGCATATTTCCGCAATTCCCGCTGATAGAACTCATCTCCGCTGCCGAGGATAATCAGTCCCACATCCTGAGCCATGATCCGATCCAGGGCTTCCAGCAACACCGGAATCCCTTTCTGCTCCACCAGCCGGGAAACCATTCCGATCAACGGCTTATCTAAAAGCCCGTTGTCCAATCTCGTTTCGTCAAGTAAAGCCGCCTTGTTGATTCGTTTATCTCTGAGACTGCCCGGAGAATATTGTTTGCTTATAAATATATCAGTTGCGGGGTTCCACTCCGAATAGTCCACCCCGTTTAAAATGCCGAAAACATGCTGTTGATGTTCATATATTACACTCTTCAGTCCGGCGCTTAATACCTCATCGGTCATTATTTCTTTTGCGTGAGTGGGACTGACCGTACTCACGGCGTCGGCAAAAATAATTCCGGCTTTCAGCGGGTTGATCTGCCCATACCACTCCATCGGAGCCGTGGGATTGAAGAGTTCATCCGCCAGTTTATAAATTCCCTGGTGCTCCATGCCAACAATCCCCTGGTAGGCAATATTGTGTAATGTCAATAGCGTCTTTGTTTTTCGGAATTGCAAATAATCCGAAGACCGGGTTTTTAAATATACCGGTATCAGCGCTGTGTGATTATCGTGACAGTGAATAATATCGGGAGTCCAGTGGAGAACTTTGCAAATTTCCAGGGACGCCTTTGACAGCAGGAGAAATCGTTTGTCGTTATCCTCGTATGGTTTACCGCCTTTATCTTCATAAATACCACGTGATCCGAAATATTGTTCATTTTCAATAAAATAAACCCGGTGATTCGATTGTCCGGGCGATATCCATCTTGAAAGACCACAATCCACGGTCTCATTTTCCAGTTGAACCGAAAAGCGGTATGGGCTGCTTTCAAGATTGTGTGACTGTCTGTCTATTGTTCCGTAGGCGGGCGTAACAACTACAATTTCAGCACCCGTTTTGGCAAGCGCTTCCGGTAATGTGCCCGCCACATCGCCCAGTCCGCCGACTTTGGAAAAAGGGTAAACTTCGGCTGAGACGAATAAGATTTTCATCATAGTGTTAGTCGAATGTTATTTCTGAAATAATCAATCTTTCAGTGTACACCAGTAAGTAAAATCCAATGTCGGAAAAACATCGTCGTCGGTCTGGATTCGTCGCAAATAATCGTCATTGCCATCATCCAACGCTCCGGTTACCAGATAGGAATTCAGAATTTTTTCAATGTTCTTAATTCGTTCATCATGTACCGCAATCCGTTCTTCTGCATAATCCCGGGCGCTCCAGGTACTAATCAGAAACTGCCAGTCCGAACTTTCCAGAAGAAGCAGCTGCCGGGCCATAATATTCAGAATACGTCTCAGGGTATCATCGTCGGTATCTTTGTATTTATCGGCCAATGCGGTCATCCGGTCTTCGGCGGCATAGATATGTTTCCAGGTCCACTGCGTCCATTCATTTAGCCAGATATAATGAAAACCACCCTGTCCCCAGGAACCTTCCGGCAGAGACACAGAAACCTTTGGCGGATTTTCAGTGAGATGTTCACCGAGGGTAACTTTATTTATATCCTCGTTTGAATTCAGTTTTCGTAATACTTTACCCAGCCAGCGAGGTCCTTCAAACCACCAATGACCGAAGAGTTCCGTATCGAATGGCGCCGTCAAAATACCAGGCTCACCGGTCTCTTCATAATTTTTCGTAATATAATCCCGGATCAATCCGGCAAAATGCGACGCCTGATTTTCCAGGGCTTCTTCCACATCTTCAGGATAATATTCCATTTTATCGGCAAGATCGGCTTTGGCGCCGGTTACTTTCCAGAAGCGATGACCGCCGGGATAATGTTTCTTGTGAAAATCCAGGTATCGACCATCACCGGGATATCCGTATTCACCGCTCCAGACCTGTAACGCCGATTCCTCATGCCGACCATAAGCGACAGCGGCTCGACCGGTTCCGGTTGACGTAACCAGGTAATTTTCATAAATCGAGCGCTCTTTGATCTCGTCTGTGGGTTTCCAGTTCTTCTCAAACTGTTGCCAGAGTTGCTTCAATGAACTAAAACGGTCAATATAGACGCCTTTCCCTTCGCCGCCCATGATAAGTTGCTTATCAACAATGAAGTATTGAATATCATATTTATACAGGAACTCTTCCACGCCTTTACGATGAAACTTTTTAGGGTATTCCGCGATCGGCGACGACCATTCATAGCTGGGTCGATAAGCACACTCCGGCAGCCACATACCTTTCGGGTCCCGTCCGAAATGCCGTTTGTAGCTTTCCTTGCCAACCCGAACCTGGGCGTCGATTGCTTCGTCGGAACCAAGCAATGGAAAGTAACCGTGAGTTGCTGCACAGGTAATTATTTCCAGGTGATCATTGTCCTGTAGTCTCCGAAATCCTGCGAGAATGTTTCTGGAGTAGGTGTCAACAAAATTGTTTTTTATATCAGTATAATATTCTTCCCAGAAAATCGAAACTTTTTCAAGATGCTCATTTTTTATTTTTGCGAATTCGTCTTTATTTTCCCGGGCGGCTTCAATCTTCTGGTCTAAGTAGTGAATAAATCCGTAATTGAATTTTTCCGACGCCAATTGCTCAGTTAAGATCGGCGTAATTCCCAGGGTCACTTTCGGGCTGATCCCTTCGGCGACAAGGGAATCAAATTCTTTCAGTAATGGCACATAGGTTTCGGCGGCGGCTTCGTAGAGCCAGTCCATGCCATGGGGCCATTCGCCGTGATTGATCACGTAAGGTAAATGACTGTGTAGTACAAATGTAAAATATCCTTTCATAATGCCCTCATATTGTAATTTTGAATTAACTCCATGTTCAATGACGATAAATTAAGACTTTTTGGAATAAAAAGTAGCACTGCTTTTTGCAAGTCATTGGGGACTCTCACAAATTCGGAGTGATTTCAGCTTTTCTTCATCCATTTACCCCAACTTTTCTTCTACACTTAATTGATGTTTCAAAATGTATTATTCAATAAAAACAAGCACTTACGGCGATAAACGTCTGAATAAGTTCAAATATGTAGTGCCACAATAATTGATATTAAGGCTTGACTCTGGTCGTGTTAGTT
>JAUVYH010000234.1 GCA_030603165.1 Fidelibacterota bacterium | reverse complement strand
CATGCTTATAAGATAACATTTTTAACCTTATATCACACAGTTATTTTCCGCCGCGTTAATAATAAGAATTTCTGCTGCAGATTTTCCCAATTCATAAATTGGCACATGTACCGTTGAAAGCGGAGCATTAAGATAGTTATCCATTTCGATATCATCAAAGCCGAAAACAGATACCTGCTCTGGAACTGCAATACCAAGGTCTCTAAGTGCGCCCATCAGACCGATTGCAACCAGATCATTGTAACAAAAAACTGCTGTGGGATGAATATCAGCGCTGGTGAATAATCTCTTTCCTGAACTATATCCATCATTAATCTTTGATCCGGTAGCTATTATAAGATCATCACGACGGGTAATGCCGTGCTCTTCCAACGCCCTTTGATATCCCGCCAATCGCTCCCGACCGTGAGTAGAATATATTGGACCTGCAAAAAATGCTATTTCTTTATGCCCCAGGTTAATTAAATATGAAACGGCTTCATATGCGGTTTTCTCATTGGCAAAATCCACCACATTTGTATGAATATTTTTTACACCATCTAATAAAACGAAAGGATATTTTTCCTGTATAAGCTCAAAAAGATAGGCATAGTCGGCGCCTTCGGTTTGTAGCGGCGCTATAATTAAACCGTCAACACGTTTAGCCTTAAGTACTTTAATACTTTGAAGCTCATTTTTAAAATCAAATTCAGAACTTCCTAATAAAACAGAGTAGCCTTCGTCATTAGCAACATCATAAACTCCCTTAAGCACTTTTGTGAAGTAGGGGTTATCAATTCCTTTTACAACAATTCCGATACTTTGAGTTTTCTTTGTGCTCAGAGACCGTGCTAATTCATTGGGTTTGTAATCTAATTTTTTTATGAGTTTCAATACTTTGTCGCGGGTCGCCTGACTTATTAAAGGATTATCATTCAAAACAGCCGAAACCGTAGACTTGGATACGTTGGCAAGCTTTGCAATATCGGTTATTGTTACTTTCATAATTTGAACCGGTTTTTTAAATAACGAAATTTAAAATGTGTACCTGAACATTATATTTCACCGTTTATCATCGGGTATATCTCTTTAAAATCCGTACTTTCAATCATGTATCACAACATTAACCATTTTATAGAACCGGTTTAACTTATTGACGCAGAAAACTAATGTCAAGAAAATAATTCGTACCCTATTTGTCAGTAGCACCTTTCCAAATACAATCAATATCCGAATGCTTACGGTAATTTGATATTCTTACTTTTTAATTGTATTTTTAAACCGATTAGATCATTTTAGTGTAGATTTTCAAAATTTTAAAAATAAGGGTGATTATGTTTCAACATGTATTTTTTCAGACGATTTTGATTTTGGGGATATGTTTCACAGTATCCTGCGGTAAACAAGATTCCTCGATTTCTCAATTAGACAAAAAGGGTGAAATAGCTACAAATAAGAAAGTAATTGCGCAGTTGAAAAATCAATATTGGGATTTTTACCATGGACGCGAAGAACTGACAATAAGATCTATCGAAGAGCTTCCAGGCAATGACATTAAAATAAAATTAATCCTACAACCAAATATAAAAAACTTTTCTCATTTCATGATTTCTGCGGACAAATCAGAATTTCAGAAATCTCTCGATGGTAACATTGTAGCAAATTTCTCAATAAGTAATACGTCTCCTCAGGAAACTAATATTGTTTTAAAAATGATTTCCAACGATGGTGAAATATCAAAACCATATAGAATCCGACTTCTTTGTAATGCAAAAAAGTATTGGGAGTCAAAGGGCGCAATGGGCTATCCAAATTGGATTACTGTTAAAACATATCCCTTTATAAACTTTACACCTTCTTATTCAATTGAAAACTGGATATATAAAAAGCCATCAAGTGAAGAAAAGAGATACGCCCAAGAAAAATGGGGAAATCTAATTGAAAACACCAGATCAAATTATGAAATGGCCAAATTATTAGGTAAGTCACTTTTAGATGATCTAAAACCTCATGTTGGCGTCCCATCTGATTCGATGAAAGTACCGCCATTTGAGCAATATGAAAGGATGATTTCCGGAAAGGACAAGGGTTTTTGTACAAATTTCGCGAATATTTTTATCTGTGCTTGTAATTCTCTTGGAATTCCCGCTCGTAGAATACATTTAGAAAAGGTTCATTCCAGATCTGATAAATGTAGCATCAGAATGGGGGGAATGCATTCGACAACAGAAATATTCGATGAGCAATTGAACCAATGGATATGGTTTGACTTAAACTCAAATGCACTTGGAGCCTTTTTAGGTCAGGAAGGACCTCTCACTATGGCAGAATTTTGTTTATTTTTAAACCAAAAGGAACGAAGAAAAAATTTGAGGCTGCTAATTTATAATCATAGGAATAAAACCGAGAAGATTCTACCACTTGATAAATGTCCTAAAAAGGAATATGCCTCTTTTGATGGGTGGGATACAGAATTTCATTATTTTTATTCGCCCAGCAACGAGAATAATTAAGATACCGAGAGCACCTTTCTTATTTGATTAAAATACACTTAAGAACTTTTATATAGTCACCGGATTGGATTTTATAGAAGAAAACACCCGATCCTGTTTCGGACGCTTCCCACTGGATTGAATGTGATCCCGGCGTCATTTTCTGATCGAGTAGAGTTTTTACTAATCTTCCATTAATATCATATATAGCAATACTAACCTTAGATTCTATAAAAATCTCATATTCGATGGTTGTAGTTGAATTGAATGGATTGGGATAATTCTGAAATAATTTAAATTGATTATTTTCATCAATATTTTGAGAGATGAGATTTTCGGTATTTGATAGAATATAATCACCGGGAGAAATTGAAAAGTAAATACTTTTACCTCCTTCCGATACTGTTTGTGTAATAACCGTTTCTCCATTTCTTCTGACTTCCCATATTCCGGGTTCCAAATTACATACCAGAACTTTAACATCATCATATCCCGGAACAGTCATGGATATTTGTCCGGATAATTCTGCACCGTATTTACTGAAACAGACCACCCTATCTAATAGTGTTATTCCAACCAATTGATCGTTTTCAATCATTTCAACGACAGGCATATAACTAGTTGCATCATCCATAACTGTCATAACATTTAAGAAAAAATCTTCCAAGTTCTCAGTCTCAGGGGAAATTTCTACACGCCATTCACCATTTTCGTTGTCATAGTTAGCAGATTGAAGATCAGGCGGATAGTTCATATCTTCATATTCAACCCAACAATCATATCCTTCACCGCCGATCTTTTGAATAAGCGCATCAGCTGGAAGCAAATTTTTTAATATAAGTTTACCAGAGTAATTTCCTTGCCCCCCGGATGGACCATTAGAATAATGGCGTGCTGTACGCCGGATAGTAATTCCATTCGGATTTATGGATGGTTCTTCAATACAGTGAATCTGCCAGGTTTTTTTAAACGATGGATTAGTAGAGATAATCCTGTCAAAAATGATTAATGTCGCCGGATATTTCTCGTTAAAATGATTGAGTGTCACCATGTGTCGTCGAACATCTGATACTTTCGGAGTAGGCTGATTTGAATAAGCAGAAGTAAGGTCACCTCCGATATAACTATATTCGGGAGTGAGTGAATCGGGTCCAAACTGATAACCGGTAACATAAGCTTTCCTGTATCTCGCCAGAAGGTCGTTACAATCTTTTGGTTTGCTCTCATAAGTTCCCCAGGACAAAGGGGGACAAATCTGCCCGCCGTCGTTTGCTGTATCAGTCCCCCCGGTACCAAAAGTC
>JAUVYH010000141.1 GCA_030603165.1 Fidelibacterota bacterium | reverse complement strand
CCGATTATTAAAATGGCGATGAGAGGAGACTATTCATTCAAAGACCTCTATCGCAAACTGACGAAAAACAGTGGATTAAAAGGATATCTCGGAACCAGCGATATGAGGGATATATTAAACCGGATCGATGACGGTGACAAGCAAGCGGATTTGATTTATCGCGCTATGATATACCAGGTTGCCAAGGAGATCGGCGCTTTTGCGACGGTGTTAAAAGGAAACGTTGACCGGATTATTATTACAGGTGGTCTGGCTCATTCCGAAAAGGTGGTGAGTGACCTGCGGGAGCGAATTGAATTTTTAGCTGAGATTTCCATTCACCCCGGTGAAAACGAACTTGAATCATTGGCGTCCGGCGGATTCCGGGCAGTTGACGGGGAACAGGAAGTTCTGATTTATAAAAGTGAAGAAAGCGAATAAGTTGGGAGACATTGATGATTAAGACCTATCAAGATGTTTTAAAAGCAGTTCGGGAAAATAAAAGAAAAAAGACTATTTCAATTGCTATGGCTGATGATCCGAATGTTCTGAAGGCAATCAAAAATATAGATGAGCAGGGCATTGCCAATGCTATTTTAGTCGGCGATTCGAACCGGATCAAGACGATTGCCGGGCAAGTTGAATATCGCATTACCGACGATCAGATTGCAAATGCCGCAACGGAAGAAGAAGTTGCATTTAAATCGGTTCTGCAAATTCGCGAAGGTAAAGCGGATATCCTGATGAAAGGGCACATTTCGACTCCTATTTTAATGAAAGCGGTTCTTGACCGTGAAACGGGTTTACGGAAGGGCAATGTACTCAGCCATATCGCTGTTGCGGAAGTGCCGTCTTATCATAAAATGATCGTATTGAGTGACGGCGGAATAAATATTGCTCCGGATCTCGAAGCCAAAAAATCTATTTTGGAAAATATGATTCATGTGATACGAAAGCTTCAGGTTGAGAAGCCGAAAGTGGCGGCGCTTTGCCCGATTGAAAAAGTGAATCCGAAAATTCAGGAAACCGTGGATGCGGCTGAATTACAGAAATTAGCCGAAGCCGGAGAATTTGGCGATATTATCCTGGAAGGTCCGATTGCCATGGATGTGGCGCTGTCCGCACAGGCTGCCGTGAAAAAGGGACTTCAGAGTAAAATTGCCGGCGATACCGACGCGTTCCTGGTTCCCAACATCACCAGTGGGAATGCCATTATCAAAGTGCTGATGTACCTGTCGAATGCTAAAGTAGGCGGTTTGGTCGTTGGCGCAAAGGTTCCGATCATTTTGCTGTCCCGTTCCGATAAGCCGGAAGAAAAATTTAATTCGATGATACTGTCGATATTGATAGCCGACTAACGTTTGGTGTATGGCGCGTTTTAATGCGCTATACACATTGTTGTGCGTTTGTACAAGATAGTTTGATTTAAGAAAGAACTTCCCACCCTGATCCGGGTAAATCATTTTCATTATATTGATATTTTTCTTTTGAGTGAAACCAAAAGGATTCATTCTTTTCTATTACAATTCCTCCGAATATGTTTTTTCCGTTTTGATTCTGTTCTTTGATGTATTTCGCCAATCCTTCGGCTCGTGAGCCGGCTGTCTCTGCTGTCAAACCTGCTTTTGTGTCAAAGAGACCAATTCTGTCATCTTTGTATCTAACGATCCAATCCACGTAAAATGGAATGTCATCTTCACCGTTTTTGAACCACCATTCAATTTTATCTTTTTTGGCATTTAAAAATTTGGCAAAATTATTCTCGATATTTGAAGCATTCGTTTTTTCGTAGAAAGGTTGCATAATGGAAAGATCAAAATCCCGGTTTGTATATTGATCAGAATAATTGACCGACTTTGGAACTTCCCAATTTTCATCAATGGTCAATTCTTTAGCTCGCTTTTCTACATCCGCCAGATATTTTTCTTTGGCAAAGTTTACTGCATCCAGAAAGCGCTGACGGTTTGCATCTGCCAGAACCACCAATTGTTCTTCAACACTTGCATACTGAAATTTAAATGAAAATTCATTTTTGAAGAATTCATATATTGATTTATTTATTCGTTTGATTGATCGTTCTTCAGGATGGATAGGGGCAAGGGCGTTAATGGAAAACTGATCAAACAGGATTTGAATCTCTTCTTCATTCAATTTCCGTTCAACAGTTTCGCCGGCGTGTGTCTCAAAGATGTTTGTTTGTTCTTCCTGTAAGTGTTCAAACTCTTCATCAGGATTGGCAACTACGCCATCGGTTATTAATTGACGGGAAATCCGCTCAATATCCGTTGATATATTGTTTTTTAAATCCAGTTCTGTTGCTGCCTCAAGAAAGTATTGGATGAATTTTGGCGTTAATCGTGTTCGCTCGCGCTGACGAACCGAATGACAGTATAACAATTGAATATCTTCGTAAACGTCATTGTTTCGCCTTGAATGATAAACCGTTGCGTAACCATCGGCAATATCCTGATGGATGGAAATATCGCTCAAATTTGTGTAAATGTAGCCAACATTCAAATCGTCGTTTGTGTAATGTTTCAATTCCGGCATTCGCATAATTCTGCCCACAGTCTGAATGGAAAAAACAATGCTCCGCCAATCACGGAATAAAACCAGAATGGAAGCACGTGGGCAATCCCATCCCAGCGCGATGGCTTGCTTGAAAATCATCACTTCAACGGGGCTGTCATTCCTGGTGATTGCCGCCAAATTCTCTTTGTCTTCAGATAGATAAACAGCAAGGCGGTCATTATCAATGGTGACGCCGTGATTGTCCTTCAGAATATCAATAATCTCATCCTTTAAATCCGTCTGACCGTGTCGGCGATCGGGCAACTGAATCAGCATCAACGGATTGACATTGGAATCTTCTTCTTTAAAAAGTTTTGCCAATTCTTCACGCTTCTCCAATGCTGTGCGAATAACAAATTCATTGGTGGATTCTTCCGCATCGCTCCGGACTTTCACATCGCCGCCGGGCAATTGTTGTAAAATGGTATTCTTGAAATCAGGATTAATAGCAATCCGTTTCTTGATCATTTTTTCATCAACTACATTTTGGCGGTGAACAGGCACAACATTTTCACAAAATATTTTTGGTGTAGCTGAAACTTCAATCGTCAATTTGGCATTGATCATTGCGATCAAGCCCTGGGTGTTTTCTGCACCGGCGGTATGGTGGCTTTCATCAATAATTTGAATGACAATCCTGCCGTCATCTTTTGTGTTTTCAATGACTTTTTCCAGATAGAATTCCTGCTCGTTTTCACGATAATAAACATTGTCCTTTTTATTGATGCTTTCCCAATTGAGAAACAGGATTTCATTTTCACCGATCATTCGGTCGGACAGGTCTTCAAAACCGGAACATTTCAACGCCATCGAATCTATATAATGCTTTTCCAGTTTTTCTTTGCTCTGGGAATGAAGTTTGCGGGGCGCCGTCCAGATGAATGAAAATGTTTTATCATCGTGGCGCTGTTCTACAAAATTTTTCAAAAATTCCGCCATCATTACTGTTTTACCGGAGCCGGTGGGGGCTTTGAAAACAATCGTGTGGTTGCCGTGAAGGTTCAGCAATTCATTTGATTTGTCCTTCAACTTCTGAATTGCATTTAATTGATAATCTAACTGCTTCATTGATTTTCTCTTTCAAAAAGTTCTTTTGTCCGCAATCTAAGTTAAGCTAATTGGATCAGCGCTATATACTCCAAGTGAAGTCTGTGATGTATCCGGGTTATCAGAAATGGCCGACAGTGTTGTCCAAATTTCATCACCGGATTGGCTCAACAGAGTTGGACTTATCTTTTTATTAGATTTCCTATGTTGCGTCTTCGCAATTCCACCTGTTTCAAATTCTCTCGACAATGTCGAGAATATTTTATATTCATTGTAAAAGGAACACATCCGCCGCAAATTTGGGTAAGAAAATCCCGTCCCATATCGCTTTGTCAATTCTTTACTCATCTGAAAATCCTTCTATACACACGCAAGATAGCAGCGGGGATAGGACAAATCTTGACCCTGTCCTGCATATCTACAAATTCTTCGGCGAAATTATCGTCCCCAAGTGAAAAGATATAAACGCTCACCGGCTTGTTAAAATTCTTTAACTGCTCTTTGAATTCGGGGGTTTTCTGCTCGTCAAACAGGATGCCGGTGTACTTTTCATTGTTCTTGAAAATCTTGATAATGTCCGTTTCACTCACCGATTCAAATGTGTTCTCACGAAGGCACAGCATTTCTATCGATTGCATAGTCAGTTTCTCTTTGTTGCGGTCGGTGGGTTGAGCGGGGACAAAGTCGGTTTTGTAGTATTTTAGATTGACGCCAACTCCTTCTTTCCAAGATTGGTTTTTCTTAATACCCCATAATTTTAATGTGTTATCTTTAAATTCACCTTTTAGTTCATCATAGTTATTTTTGTTTTTTTCTCGAATATTTTCAAATTCATCAATTATAAAACCAGCCCTTTTTAATTTTGAAATATTCAATTTTTCTTCAAATAAAACTTTTTTATCATTACCCTGATAGTCATATCCATCTATAACTCTTTTTATTCTTGGATAAGTTGAATCAATACAAATATTATTCTCATTATTAGTAGCCATAATGAATTGTCTGTTTCCATTATCTTCAGAGTTTGATTCTAAAACGGCTTGAGCTGTTGTGCCTGATCCGGCGAAAAAATCAAGGATAATTGAGCCAATATCGGGTTTTGTCGCAAGTTGAATAATTTTTTTCATCAGTCGAACAGGTTTTGGTGTATTAAAAACATTTTCAACATCATATAGAATTTGTTTCATCTCCTGTTTTGCTTCTTGGTTATCGCCTACTTCTTCTCGTTTCCACCACGTTACAGGAACAATCCCTTCCTGAACTTCTGATAGGAACCTTTTTATTGATGGAACATTATTTCCGTCTTTTCCAAACCAAATTCTATTATCACCTATCAGTTCTTGTAATCTATTAGGGCCAACTCGCCAGCATGCTCCTTTAGGTGGACTTACTACTCTTCCAGACGGAGTGGTAATTTGATAGTCATATTCTGCACTATAAGTCTTCACATCCAATCCACTGCTTTTCCAAGGACCACGTTGATCGTTATCAGGATTTGAATACCTTTTATTCATTTGCTCTGTTCGAGGAAGTAGATTTAGTTGAAAACCGATGGTATCATTTTTCGTTGTTTTCTTTTTTTTAGCATATACTAAAATAAAATCATGCATATCTGAAAAATATGTAGCGTCATTTTGAGGCGAATATTTTTTTTGCCAACATATTTGGGCAATAAAGTTTTGGGGCAAGAATATTTCATCACATAAAATTTTTAAATGAGATGCTTCTTCATCATCTATCGTGATAAAAATAGCGCCTGTATCTTTCAATACATATTTAGCGAGTTCGAGTCGCTTTTTCATAAAGGATAGCCATTTACTATGACGATAACTATCTTCTGTATCAACGATTTTATCATTATAAATAAAGTCGCCGCCAATATTATAGGGTGGATCAATAAAAATTAAATCTACTGAATTTGCATGTGTATAATTTAAAACTGAAAGGGCGTGGTAGTTGTCGCCTTCAATTAAAATATGGGTGGGCTTTTCCGGGTCGTTTTGTATGGCTTTGCCCTTGACTTCTTTCAGCACCGGCAGATGTTTTTTGCATTGCTGCACCACTTTTTCCGGTTCCCGTTCTGCGTCCCAAACCAAACCGTATTTTTTGCGCTTTTCCAGCTCGGTGATTTTGGCGATGAGTTCTTCTTTGGTATAATTTGAATAATCTTTTTTACGCGGCACTATTTAATCCTTCTGCTTTCGATAATCGTTCATTTTTGCGCTAAAATAATTCTGACGGTCTTTGTATTCAAAAAGAGGGGAGATAGTTTTTGTCAGCTTACTAATATCTTAAAATCCTTTCACTAATATTCACGCATGAGGCACAACGGTTGGAATATGAGGCGTTTGGTATTTCAACACACATTACTTTCAAAATCTTATACCAACCTTTACGGGGTAGTACAAATTGTCTGAATTAGAGGTCGTCAAAAAACTTCCTTCGATGAAAATAGCAAACTTTTCCCATACTTGTATTTCAGTTCCGACAGCAAGGGCGAGCGAAAAATTCTTATCGGATACACCCGTTCTGCTTAAGTGTGTAGTTCCACCGTCTCGGTCATTTATGAAGTCCCAGAAAGATACTTCTACCTTGCCAATTCTTTGAGTCAAAAATCCAAATCCAACTGAAAGAAATGGGCGAACTGTATTCTCTACTTTGAATTGTGACAGCCTCAGGTTAATTGATATATCCAGTAAATATGATTTCTCTCCTTTAACTTCTATAATTTCATACTCTGGGGGTATTGCAAGTTGCAGATCCTTTCCGCTAAAACCAAAGTAATTGTATGAAACGTTACCTATAATAGCAAAGTAATTGTTTAGGGTGTAACCCACTCCTCCGCCAACTGTAAAGCCGTTTTTCCAAGAATCAGAGAGTCTTTGAGGTTCAACTGGGAATGTAATGCCAGCATTTGCCTGTAAGAAAAGATTCTCTCGTGAAAAAATAAGTGATGGTGTGGAAAACGCAATTGCGACAAGTATAAAAACCTTGAGTCTCATAAGTACCTCCTACAGTCAAGTAATATGCCATATAACGTTAGTGTATATCTAAGAGTAAACATATATTTTCTTTAATCCATCTTTCATAATATGCTTATAAATATCAGGGTTTTCGGATTCTTGTGATTCGGCAGTTCTTTAATCTTCCTGATCGATCCCGGCTCATAGTCAAAAATCAACAAATCTCTTTGCCTGTTATGATGCATCGCGACCCGGCTGTGAATAATTTTCATAGAGAACGTTATATATTTTAGCTGATATAGTCAAGTTTAAAATTTTGCGTTGTAATTTATGAGAATGATTTAATTTAGCGGGAATTTGATAAACATGGGGAGAACTGATGTTTTTTACTTGCTGTTAGCGTTTCGTTGATTTAGTTGTCGAATCTTTTTTTGCTCAATGTAAATATTATCATTCATTTTTTTCAGTCCATTCTTTAACACTTACTTTGAAGCTGTTTAATCCTGATTGATTTCTAATTATGGCGAATTCGCCATAATTAAAATTCGGATTGTTCATTTTTTCCCAAACACTTAAAAATTCAAGAGTATTTCTGTTTCTCAACCAGTCAGTAATAAAAAAGTTGCCGTCTTTGGCTTTAAGCATATCAGTCAAACAAATGTAATCTTGTTCGTTATGTTGAACAATTGAGATTGTTTTATCTTCTACCTGTATTTTTGTCATTTTACTTATATTCCAAATTTATCTACGACAAATTTAACTCATATTTAGATTATTCTGAATTTTATTTATTAATTTGTGTGGTTGTCTGTTAATGAACGCCAACGTTTGGGTATGTCTACTTTTTATCTTCTTTAATCCCTTATTCGTAATATGCGTCGCTATTTGGCTGCGAATAATTTTCATAAAGAACGTTATATATTTTCGCTGATATAATCAAGTTTTAAATTTTGCGTTGTAATTTGGACAAATAATTTTGGGCAGCGAAAATTTAATGCATTGTAAACATTGCGCATAAGGTTTCTGTCAACTCCAATAATTTCTGCTCTCTTGCTTTAATTTCTTCTTTAGTCATAGTTTATCTTCACATTTTCTATATTCGTTGTCATTCATTTTGATTTCTTTCTTTTATATGTGTGCTAATGGGTTGGCTATGAGCAGACGGGCTTTTCGAAGCGCTTCTCTGTCAAGTTACTACTATGTTTAATTATTGCGCTTACTTTCATTTTACGACCATCCTCAACCTCAATCTTAATCTTAACCTTAACCTTAACAATTTCCAGTTTCCAATTTTATTCCACAATCTTCAATCTTCAATCTTCAATTTGATATTTGATATTTGCAATTTGAAATTCTTATCCCGCGACCATCCTCAACCTCAATCTTAATCTTAACCTTAACCTTAACCTTGACAATTTCCAGTTTCCAATTTCTTCACCCCGCATTGCTTATGAGTCTTTGTTCACCAACGTAATTTTTCATTCTGTTTTTAATCTTTTTAGAATTGACAGGAATTCAACATAATCAATCGATTCTACATCAAAAAGACCGTTTTTTTGATCTAACAAGACATCTCTTACCACATTGAACATTGTATTCTGATATAATTCCAAATCAGCTTGATTTACAGAAGCAGGATTTTCTTCATAAGCCAGCTCAACTTTCCATAATCTATCCATCATTTCATTTCCAATAAGTAAATGCTTACGATAAGTAATATGAACTGCTTTTTCTTGTGGAGGATAGCCAATAAAATAATGATATTCCCTCCTCGGCGCTTCAATCTTCGGGTCAATAAAATACTGATTCTTTTCAGGGTCATTTCTTCTGCTGCACCCGAGAACAAAAGAAACTGCATCGCTTATTGTATGATCTCTACTACTAATCAGTATAAAGTCGCCCTTCTCAAGAGTTTCTCCGGGTTTTGTTAACGAATTTATTGCTATTTCAGAAATCTTATATCCGCCTGCCCCACACAGACAAACATGTCCGAGATAATTGCATACATCATTAAATTTTACTTCCGTAGTTTCTTGATTTCCCGGATAGCTTCCCGCAAGGATTCCATGGTCATAATGAAAAATGATGGGTTGAATATCATAAATAAAATCATATTTTTCGTTCCAGGGTCCCGTCTTTTTCGTCTTTTGACATCCACAAAAT
>JAUVYH010000053.1 GCA_030603165.1 Fidelibacterota bacterium | reverse complement strand
AAGTAATTAATTAATTGTGCTTCATCCTGATTTGTTATCTTTTTCATAGCTTTGTTTTCTACAAGAATTCTCTTTTCAACGAGAAGATCAGCTCGAAATTTGCGATCAAACACAACATTTTTATAATGAACATCTAATTCTAACTGTCTTTGGTAAGATATACCAATTAAATCAAGCTCGTAACACAACGCATCTTCATAAACCGATTCCAGTGGCGAAGCCATCCCTTCGGGAAAAACCTGGCCCAAGTTCTTTATATACTTCCCTTGCTGCTCCTATTATTTTATAGGTTAAATCTTCATATAGTAGCTTGATCATTTTATATCTTTTCTGTGATATTCCGTGTTCTTCAGTGGTGAACTATTATCTTATTTCTTTTCGCTCTGACTTCTAAGGAGTTCCCTGTAAGGATATTTGATTAATGTATATCCAAGTACCAGGAAGACCAGAACGCCCAGCCACCAGAATCCATGGAAATCTGCCGGCAGTCCGATAAGACTGCTGAGATTAATGTTACCTACAACCAGAGCGGCAAGAAGAATACCGACCAGGGCTTCACCGGCAACCAGACCGGATGCAATTAGCAGACCGGTGTTGTCAACAACATCTTTGTCCTTTTGATCTTTAATGCGTTTCTTCGCAACTTGATCAGCGATGTATTTAATCAAACCGCCAACAAAGATGGCAAAAGTTGTGTTGAAAGGCAGATACATACCAACTGAAATTAACATCGGAGACGGTGAGCCGATCAAAATCAATGCGATGGCGAAAAACATTCCGGAGATGACGAGGGGCCATGCCATTTCACCACCGACAATACCTTTGCTCATCATTGCCATTAAACCAGCCTGTGGCGCAGGCAAAGCATCGCTGCCGATTGTGTTGGCTTCGTGAAGCAGCATAATCGGAATAACCAATACGAGAGCGGCTGCAACGACGCCGATCATACCGCCGACCTGCATTTTCCAGGGAGTACCACCCAGAATATGGCCGACTTTCCAGTCCTGCATCATATCGCCGGCAACACCTGCCACACAGCACACTACCGAGGCAATGCCAAGCACAGCGGCAACGCCGGGATTACCTTTCATACCAACAAATACCATGAGCAGAGCGGCGATCAGTAATGTTGAAAGTGTCAGACCGGAAATCGGGTTTGAAGAACTTCCGATAATTCCGACCAGATAACCGGCAACGGCTGCAAATATGAATCCGGCGATTGCCATTACGACGGCAGCCAGAATTGCGGAACCGATCTGATGGGTAAAGGTGTTATAAAGAACAATCATACAGAGAACAATAACGCCGATAGAGATTAATACAATGCCTAACGGAGCATCTTTGTCGGTTCTTTTAACTTTTACAGAAGAACCTTTAGCGGCGCCGATGTCAGCTATACCTCTGCCGATCCCTGAGATGAGACTTGTTCTCATTTTGAATAGCGTATAGAAAGCGCCCACAAGCATGCCGCCGACGGCAATCGGTTTAACGGTTGAGCTGTAAGCTGATTTGGCGATTTCTATCCAACCGGAGCCACCATCGGCGAAAGGTAACAGGTCATTGTACATCAGGAACAGTACGATAGGCATGAGAAATAACCATCCAAAAATTCCACCGGAGAAGGTAATTGCGGCAAGCTTAAAACCGATAATATAACCTACACCGAGAAAAGCCGGAGAAGCAGCCGGACTTTGCAGCACCATTCCGCCTTTTTGGGAAAATACAGCCTCTTTAGCGCCGGATGTTATCACCTGTGCCTTGCTGTTTATTAAGTTGATTTTTGATAAACCAAACTGTAAGAATCCTTTGACAGAATCTTTAATTATAAGAATTCCATTCGGGTTTTTAAATATTTCGATAAAGGCTGCGAGCCCCATGGAACCAAATACATATTTGGCGCCGGATTGTCCACCCTGACCGGCTTTGACGATTTCGGCGCAGGCACGGCTTTCGGGATAGGGAAGAGTAGCGTCTTCTACCATCGTTTTACGAAGAATGATCACAAGTAAAACACCCAGAATACCGCCAACGAGCATTAATAGCGTGCTTGTTAAATAGTTAAATTCTTTCCACACGCCGGTCATAATGAAAGCAGGCAGTGTGAAAATGGCGCCGGCGGCAAGAGCTTCACCAACAGCGCCCGTTGTTCTGGCAATATTTTCTTCAAGAATAGTGCCCTTGAAGAAGCGCAGAACTGCCATGGAAATAACAGCTGCGGGGAATGTCGCCGCGACCGTCATACCGGCTTTTAATCCGAGATAGGCATTTGCCGCTCCTAAAACAACTGCGAGTATCACGCCTAAAAACAGCGCCTTGAAAGTAAGTTCCTTCATGCTGGTTTCTACAGGAACAAATGGTTTAAATTCTTTGTTAGTCAACTCTACCTCCCTAATTTTTTTGTATATTTTTAACTATCATTGAAATTTCAGTGAAACTAAATAAAGAAGCGTTAATAGTCAAGGAAAAGCCGATAGAAGCTTCCTTCTTGAAAATATTTTGTTGATATGCATGAGTAAAAACTCTTAAACCTGATTTGGAATGCTATGTTTTTCATTGACTTTCTCTATTAAAATCTGTTTTATGTTCGATGCAAATCACTTATCTTTTCAATGCCGGAATGTTATCAATTCTGGAAAAGTTTTCCAATGATAGACCAATGAAAAAAGAAATTATTCAGCGCCTGCCTTGGGTTGGACGGGTCAAGTCTGAGAGAAGATAAATAATAAAAGACGGAAAGACTGAAACATGGCATCATTTGAATCGAAAGTATCAGATATATTTGATGAACATCCAAGATTAGCTCGCAAGATACCCTTTTTAATCCGGAAGATCTTTTACGAGTCTGAATCCAAATTCAAACAACGGCTTAAAAACGCATCGGAGGAAAGCCGACAGTCGCTTTTGATGCGCCTGTTTGATATTCTGTTTATCGACTTCTATTTTGATGAACTTGATGATCGGTTTTTAAACTGGGTGATTGATAACTATGCCGAACGTTTCAGCGAATCGGAACTTGAGGAGATGCGCGCACAGTCCGAATCTTATCTTGACTTTTATGAAGTTCAACAAGTCTTCCCCGGTGACGGGAGCCTCATCAAATCCATCTTTACTAAGAATGAAGGTTTTTTAAAAGATGTTTCATCTTCATTAAATTTGTTAAAATGGGATATAATTCTATCACGTTGCTATTTTTTCCATGGTGACTATTATGCCTCCGGTTCACTTGTCCGATTCCGTCCGCTTGATAAAAAATACATTATTAACCGAATTAAGGAAGCCCTGCTGGAAAATGATGATCTAACCGGAAATCAGGATTATGGGGACTTTGCCAAAAATCATTGGGACATTTTCTGTCAGATTGAACGGGAGATTCGGGAAAAAGCGCAAAATAGAAAATTCTATACGAAATACGGAGAAGTTCATCTTTGTGAAGTTCGGTTTCAGGTCAAGAATCCCCATGTGGTATTAAGGACGATAGATTCTCTTGATGAATTCAATTTTATTAAAACTAAAACACGCAGAGATACGGTGAGAAAAAAGAATGTCATCCGCTATCAGTTTGACTGGTTCTCGCTTGGAATCGAAGAAGAATTAGAACAAATCAGGATAGGTAAGATTGAAAATGGGATTATGCTGAACACAACTCAACTCGATATCGAAGGGAATCAGACCGGTATTGATGTAATCGGAAACTTATTTGTTGACAAATTTCTGTGTCGTCTCGAAACCCGTTCACTTGAACTTGCGGAATTTGCAGTTCGTCATTTTACCGGTCTTTTCGGTGAAGCCCTTGTTTTTAAACGAATCATAAAAATAAAAAGTAGCGATGATTTAAAAAAGGAAGTTGAGAAAAAGCAGACGGAAACAAGCAATATTAATCGGCAACGAGAAAAATCCGAATTGAAACAAAAAGTCAAAAAAGATTTTTATATGCAACTGCTTGATGGAAAAATTCCGGCATTGAACAATATGACTCCCCGTGAAGCGCGAAAGAATCCTGCCGGGCTTCCGTTATTGATTGACTGGCTGAAAGATATGGAAAATCGATTTGAACAGGATCGAAAAAACGGTGAGCAGGTCGTATCGTTCGATATAATAAAAAAAGAATTGAATATCGATCTGTAGTCTATAGCCTGAATTAAATGTTGTAAAGACGCCCGTGTATTGTTTTCATTCCACTGTTTGCCAATAACAGCAAAGCCGCTTAAATTCGAGCATGATGCAGAAAAAGGTTCATACCGAATATGAAAGCAAATTATGGCAATCCGGCAAACAACATATTGCCGGTATTGATGAAGCCGGCAGAGGTCCTCTGGCTGGTCCGGTTGTCGCTGCGGCGGTAGTATTTGATCAATCGACGGAGTGGATCGATGGAATCCGTGATTCGAAAAAATTGTCTGAGAAAAAACGGGAACGACTATATGACGCCATTATGGAACAAGCGACAGCAGTTGGAATTGGAATTGTTGATTCTACGGAGATTGACAGAATAAATATTCTGAGAGCCACCCATAAAGCAATGCGACAGGCGATCGGTCGTTTGAAATTGAAAGTTGATCACATTTTGGTTGACGGCAGAGGATTGCCGGATAATATTTATTCTCAAACCGCCATAATTGGCGGTGATCGCTTATGCTATTCGATTTCGGCGGCGTCAATTATCGCAAAAGTGTACAGGGATAGATTTATGCGGGAAATGGACACGGTTTTTCCCGGTTACGGATTTGCTGTTCATAAAGGCTACGGGACCAAAAAACACCGTGAAGCAATTCAGAAGTTGAAGCCTTGCCCGATCCACCGCCAGTCGTTTCATGGTGTTAAAGAATATCTCGTGAATATCGATACTGTTTCAAACACCCGTTATCTGGGGAAATACGGTGAAGATGCGGCGGCATTTTATCTTTACAATAAAGGTTTTATGATATTACAGCGAAATTTTCATGCCGGAGCGTATGGCGAGATTGATATTATTACCCGGAAAAACGGGGTATTGAGTTTTGTGGAAGTCAAAACACAGCGGCGCAAAGTTTACGGACCGCCGGTGAGTTGGGTCGATGAACGTAAAATGCAGCAGATTGGGATCATTGCCGATGCTTACCTGTCCCGGCATCCTGAGCTGGACCTTGACTGCCGTTTTGACGTCATCGGAATTACAATTACATCAAAAGGAAATCAAATACGTCACTTAGAAGACGCGTTTCGTTTATAAGGGAACCATGAGAAAAATCGCAATTATTATACTTATAGTAAGCTCAGTACTGCTTTCCCAAAGTTTTCAGGTTGGAAGACAGGGCGCCGTAGTATCGGCTTCGAAACTTGCATCGGATGTGGGTATTGAGATTTTAAAGAAGGGTGGAACCGCAATAGACGCCGCGATTGCCGTGGGATTTGCTCTGGCTGTGGTGTACCCGCCGGCGGGAAATATCGGTGGCGGCGGATTTATGGTTATCCGTTCACCGGATGGAATTGTCACAACGATCGATTTTCGGGAGAAAGCTCCACAGGCGGCTCATCGCGATATGTATCTCGATGAAACCGGACAGCCTGTTGACGGATTGAGTACCGAAGGTGTTCTTGCGGTTGGAGTTCCCGGATCAGTGGCGGGCTATGCGTATGTTCACGAAAGATACGGAACTCAGCTCTGGCGGAAGTTGCTGGCGCCGGCAATTGATCTTGCTCAAAAAGGATTTCCGGTCACATATTTTATTCATGAAGGACTCGAATCACATAAAGAACTGATGAGCCGTTTTCCGTCATCGTTGAATATGTTTTATCCCGGTGGTGAGACGCCGGAGATCGGTGACACATTACGTTTTCCCGCTCTGGCAAAAACATTAAGACGATTAGCCAAATACGAATGGCAGGAATTTTATCATGGAAAAATAGCTAAAAAGATTGTTCGGAGTGTGCGCAATAACGGCGGGATACTCAGCGAATGGGATATGCATCATTACGAAGTAAAAGAACGGCATCCGGTTCATTTTACATACAGAGGCTATGATGTTTACTCGATGCCGCCGCCAAGTTCCGGGGGCGTCTGCCTGGCGCAGATTATGAAAGTCGTGGAGCAGTTTCCATTATCGGAATATGGCTTCCATTCTTCAACATCAATCCAGCTTGTCACTGAAGCGGAACGCCGCGCTTATGCCAACCGCGCTCATTATCTCGGCGATCCTGATTTTACCAAAGTTCCGCTGGAATTTTTAATAGGTGATTCACTGATCAGGGCAATGGCAAATGAAATTGATTTATCGAAGGCAACTCCCAGCTCCGGCGTCAGTCATTCGGCGTTACCGGAGAGTGAGGAAACCACTCATTTCTCGGTTGTCGATCAATATGGATGGGCTGTCTCGGTAACTACAACATTAAATGCCAGTTACGGATCCGGTTTTGTTGCCGGCGGCACCGGGATTTTATTAAATAATGAAATGGACGATTTTTCCATCAAACCCGGTTTTCCGAATATGTATGGTCTGGTCGGCGCCGAAGCCAACGCCATTCAACCGCAGAAACGAATGCTAAGCTCGATGACGCCAACGATTGTGACTCGGAATGACACTTTGATGTGGATTTTAGGATCACCGGGCGGTGGAGCAATTATCACGTCAGTTGCCCAGGTTTTAATGAATATGATCGATTTTGATATGAGTCTGACAGACGCCGTGAATGCCCCGCGTTTTCATCATCAATGGTTGCCTGACGTTATATTTGTCGAAAATTATGCATTTCCACCGGATTTGGCTGCTATATTGACGGAAAAAGGATACACAGTCAAGAACCGTTCCGCTATTGGGGACGTGAATGCCATCGCCCTGGATTGGGATAGAAATTATTATATTGCCGTGCCGGATATGCGGCGTCAATCTGCGGCATCGGCGTATTAACCAATTTTATATGAAAGTAGTCCACAAATTAACTCAAAGAGATACTTATGGCACACGAATTTCACAAATATAACATTGATAGGAACGTACTTTCGTTATTATTTGTGATTCTAAAACAGGGAAGTTATTTATGATGAAAAAATGTTCTTATACTATCTTATTGGCTCCTGATTCCTTCAAGGGCAGTTTGACGTCGGAAGAGGTCAGCGCAGCTCTTGAGCGGGGAATTCGCTCGGTAAATTCCGATGTGACGGTGAAATCAGTTTCCCTGTCTGACGGTGGTGAAGGATTTATTAATGTGTTCCGCCGTCATAGTGATGGAATACTGCATTCCTGTAAGGCGCTCGATCCATTAGGAACGCCGATGACAGCCCAATATTTCGAGATAACCGCCACCAATACTATTGTGATCGAAATGGCTCAGGCGTCGGGTCTGACACTTATTCCGGAAGAGAAGCGAAATCCTTTCCAGGCAACGACTTACGGAACAGGTCAGCTGATTGCCGATGCGCTTGATAAGGGCTTCCGGCAATTTATCATCGGCATTGGCGGTTCGGCAACCAGCGACGGCGGCGCCGGCATGGCACAGGCATTAGGAGTGCGGTTTTATGATGATAATGATGATGAGATTTGCGAACCTATGAACAGTTCTCTGATTGGAAAATGTTGGCGGATTTCTATAAAAAATATTCATAAAGCGATATCCGAAAGTCAATTCCGGGTAGCCTGTGACGTTAAAAATCCGCTTTTGGGACCGGAAGGCGCCGTTTATACATATTCCCCTCAAAAAGGAGCATCTCAGAATGAATTACCTGTTTTGGAACGGAATATATCTTCGTTTTATTCAATTGTCGAATTTTCGTTTTCAAAAAAGGTTTGCGATCTACCGGGCGCCGGAGCCGCTGGTGGATTGGGCGCCGGATTGGTCGTTTTTTTGAATGCGACACTGGAAAGCGGAATTGATCTTATCCTGGATGGTATCCGGTTTGACAATCTACTGAGTGACGTCGATCTGGTAATTACCGGGGAAGGTCGCATCGATAATCAGACTATGGAAGGTAAAGCCCTGATGGGTGTGATCAGACGGGCGGCGAAGTTATCGATTCCTGTAATCGCCGTCGCTGGAAAGGTAGATTGCGAAATCGATCAATTAATTAATAAGGGCGTGACATCTGTATATTCATTAATCGAGGAATCCGGCAGCGAATCCGAGGCGATGGAAAAGGCGGCAGAAATACTTGAAATCATTGGACGGCGTATTATGATAAGCAAATCTGAAAAGGGTTAGACTATGGGGATAGAAATAGAGCGTAAATTTTTAGTTATAAACGATGCATATAAAAATAGTTCGACAGCTGTTCTTTATCGACAAGGGTATATCAGCAGTGACTTTCAGCGGGTCGTTCGGGTCCGCGTTGCCGGTAAAAAAGGATTTCTGACACTCAAATCTAAGGTGTCAGACATATCAAGGTTGGAATTTGAATACGAAATTCCTCTTGCCGATGCTATGGAAATGTTGGAACATCTTTGCCTGAAACCGTTGATCGAAAAAAATCGCTATCAATTGACTATCGATGGAAATGTCTGGATCGTGGATGAATTTTCAGGTGACAATGAAGGGCTGGTAGTGGCTGAAATCGAATTGGATTCCGAACAACAATTTTTTTCCAGACCGGCATGGATTGGAGAGGAGGTAAGCGGCGATCCAAAATATTTGAACGCCAGTCTTGTCTCCTATCCTTATAAACATTGGAAGCGCAAAGATAAAGTGAGATAGAACCAGGTTAAAGAAATAACTTATGATGCAATCACATCTCGGCGAATTTGCAGCGTTGGCGACAGCAGTCTGCTGGACATTCACATCAATGTCCTTCGAATCGGCTGGTAAACGTGTAGGCTCACTGGCGGTTAATTATATCCGGCTGATTATAGGGTTTATCTTTTTGGGTATTTTTACATATATTGTGCGCGGAGTAGTGTTGCCTGTCGATGCTTCCGGGCATACCTGGACCTGGTTGTTTATATCCGGGATCATAGGCTTTACCATTGGCGATTTGTTACTTTTTCAGGCATTTGTGGTGGTTGGCGCCCGAATCTCAATGCTGATTATGTCTCTTGTACCTCCCATTACCGCACTGATCAGCTGGGCTTTTCTCGGTGAACATCTGACTCCGCTGGAAATTCTGGCAATGATAATAACCGTTGTCGGTGTATCAATAGTTATTTTAGAACGTGGTGAACAAAATCGACAGGTGAAGTTTTCTCATCCGGTTTCAGGGATTTTATTAGCCTTTGGCGGCGCAGTCGGGCAGGCGGTGGGATTGATTTTTAGCAAATACGGTATGGGCGATTACAGCGCTTTTGCGGCGACCCAGATACGGGTGATCGCCGGGATTGCCGGATTTACAGTGATGTTTTTCTTTCTGAAGCGCTGGAGGAAGGTATTCGCTGCATTAAAAAACAGACCTGCCATGGCGCGGATTACAATAGGATCATTTTTCGGTCCTTTTCTCGGCGTATCCATGTCACTCCTGGCAGTGCAGCATACTTTGGCGGGTATTGCATCAACCATTATGGCAATTGTGCCGATTCTGATCATCCCGCCGGCAGTGTTGATCTTTAAGGAAAAAGTGACGCTAAAAGAATTTATCGGCGCTGTCATTGCCGTTAGCGGCGTCACCATATATTTCATTCATTAAACGGAATGGGAGGATATCATGGAATTTTATAAACTGATCAAATGTCGCGAAAGCATCCGGAATTACGACCCGGATAAACCGGTTCCCGAAGAGGTACTGCATCGTATTCTGGAAGCAGGTCGTCTTGCTCCATCCGCTGCCAACCGTCAGCCCTGGAAATTTTTGCTGATCTCGTCCGCTGATATGCTCGATAAGGTTCGGATGTGTTATAAAGGAGAGTGGTTTCGGAAAGCGCCGCATATTCTAATTGTGAAGGGAAACCGGGACGACGCCTGGACTCGTAAATATGATGGCTACAATTCCATCGAGACCGATCTAACCATTGCCATGGACCACTTGATATTGGCGGCGGCGAATGAAGGCGTGGGCAGCTGCTGGATTGCCGCTTTCGATCCGGTCATTCTGCGGGAATCGCTGGATTTGAAAGAGAATGAAGCAGTTTTTGCGATTACACCCTTGGGTTATCCTGAGGATGGTTATCAGCCCGGGCATGCCAAGAATCGCAAGGAAATTTCCGAAATTGTTGAGTATCTGTAA
This sequence comes from Fidelibacterota bacterium, assembly GCA_030603165.1. Lineage (GTDB taxonomy): Bacteria > Fidelibacterota > UBA2242 > UBA2242 > UBA2242 > UBA9312. Next base: position 9,281 of record JAUVYH010000053.1, on the reverse strand, counting down.
AACTCCGGTTCCATTCACCGGACAGATTGTAGTTGCAAATATTGAAATTATTTGTTAGAATAAAACGTCATTATGGCTTGTATAACTTATCAGAGGGTATTGCCGGGTTCTCCGGGAACAAAGCGCAGAAATATCGGGAACTCGCTTGTGGAACAACTCAGCAACCGGGTCTCGAGGATTGGAGCATATGGAAATAAAAATTCCTAATATTAGGAAGTTGAAATAAAAATGGCTAAATGTAGGAATAAATTCCCAATATTAGACATGTGGGAAGAGATGATAAACGCAACTAATCATATATGTTAAACAATGAAAATAATTAAATGCAAAAAGAGATAATTGAAATAAAGCCCCATCATTTTGTGGACATTATTACTTCATTCGGTGATGGAAAAAGAGCGTTTCAGCCTCATCCATATGGGCATGCTGTTCACACTATTTCACAGCGTATCTTGGATAATCATGATATTCTTTTAGAAATAGAACTAGGGGCGGACGATATTTGTAAGCCATGCATACACAATGTTAGCGGTTCATGTGATGATACAATAGATACATCTTTCAGACCTACAGCGCCATCGTCAAAAAGAGATTGGAACCTTTTGATTGACAGACGTTGGTGTGAGAGGATTAAAGTGAAACAAGGCGATAAACTTAGTGCCCGTGAATTAGCTAAGCAGATACAAGATTATATGGAGGATATCACGGACATCTACCGCGAAATTCCGGCTGACAGGACAACTGAAAGGGCACGAAAATTACTAAGGGGTCTCCAATTTTTTGCGGGTTAGGAAGATGATTTTGTCTAACAATGCGCTCCACCTGACTGGCAATTCGCTGGCGCTCATTGCCAGCAGGTGAGCTTTGTCGTTAGCCTATAAAAGTTCACTATCTAACAGCGTAATGTCTCGTCGCAGTAATTCGATCGTCTGTCGCACAGAAAAATGGCTCAACGGCATATAAAAATTGTATAATGACATCAAGAAATGATATAATGGCACAAGAAAATGGTACAATGGCACTCAGAAATGGCATAATGACATTGGGAAATGGCGGAATGGCTCGTAGGAATTGTTAAATGGCATGTAGGAATGGTAGAATGACACATCGGAACGGTATAATGGCATACCGGAACGGCTAAACGACACATAGGAATGATGCAAGGGTATGTCAGAATGGCTGAATGATACGCCGGAACGGCTCAATGAGATTAATGATGTTAAAGATTCATTTGATTTTTGATGACTATACTGTTTACCGATTGTTCCGCAGCCGTGTTACGGAAATACATATACCGACTGCCCCGACTCGTCGGGGGTCCCTGTTGGGAAAGTCGGAAACATGGAGCGAAACCTTCAGCCCCCCGGTTCAAACCGGGGGTTAATCTTTCGGGCTACGGAGTACAACCCTTTAGCCAGAGCATACATGTTTTTTATACATTTAATAATTCTCTGCGTCCTCTGCGCCTCTGCGTTTATAAAATATTTTTGTTATTTTTTTGGTTCTGCCTGCGCGGTAACGAAGTGTACAGGGATTTGTCCAGATTAGGGTTAGTAAAGCACCGAGACCATAAGCGGTTTATCTGATTTGTTTCTGTTCCTTTTTCCGATAATATCTCAAAATGAACTAATCCGAGAAAAATAATTTTGAATCTTTAGAAATATGTTATATAATCAGACTCAACACAGTGATTTATGATATTGGTAAAAGGTTTTAGGTCGAAATAACGAAGTTCTTTATATAAATCCAGCATTTTCAATAGTAAGAAAGGGGCAGTGAGATGCACTTTACACTATACATAATACCTTTCGTGATTTCTGCAGTGGTACTGGCAATTCTGGGGACCTATGGCTGGTTTCATCGAGCCCGCGCCGCTGCGCTGGCATTCTCAATTGCAATGTTTTGTATGCTATTCTGGACAGTTGGATTTATCATCGAGATTATTAGCGTAGAACTTGCTGTAAAAGTTTTTTGGTCAAATGTCCAGTTTATAGGGATCGCCATTACACCGGTAGCATTGTTGATAATGGTTATTCATTATCTTGGGTATCAATCGGTGAAAAAATGGTTCGTCGTAATGTTAATGATTGTACCCGTTATGACAATCATTCTTATTATTACAAATGAGTTTCACCATCTTTTTCGGGGGTTTCCGAGTATTGATATAAATGCAGGACCATTTTCCGTTCTGGTGAATGATTATGGACCCTGGTATTATTGGATTCTGGCGCCTTACAGTTTTTTTATTTCTATCGCAAGCATAGTTCTGCTAAGCTATTCTCTCAGTTTATCGAAATCTGCTTATAGAAGACAGAGTATTATACTTATTTTAGGTATATCAGCGCCATTAATAGTAAATATTCTCTATGTTTTTGATATAACACCGATACCTCATTTTAACTTAACAACTGTGGTTTTTGCGTTCTCCGGTCTGGTAGTGGGATATAGTCTTTTCCAAAATCGATTTCTGGATCTGATGCCCGTAGCCCGCAACCTTCTCGTGGATTACCTGGAAGACGCTTGGATTGTGCTTGATGATGCGGAACGCATTGTGGATATGAATATGGCAGCCCAAAAATTATTTGAATATTTATCAAAAGACTTGATTGGTAAACCAATAGAGAGTGTTTTAGGTGATAAGAAAAAACGATACAGCCGGATCTTGGGCGCAGAAAAATTACAGACTGAGATTCAAGTCCAAAATGGCGATTATTATGACCTGAGGATTTTCCCTTTAAAAAATCGCAAAGAACAAACAACCGGGCGTCTGATTCTTTTACATAATATTTCTAAGCGGAAAAAGATGGAGGATGAGCGGGAACACCTGATCACCGAGCTTAAAGATGCGCTGGAACGTGTAAAAACTCTCAGCGGCTTGATTCCGATCTGTTCACATTGTAAAAAAATCCGGGACGACGAAGGCTACTGGCAAGGCGTAGAAACCTACGTTACAGAGCATTCCGAAGCGGTTTTCAGCCATGGTATCTGTCCTGATTGTATAAACGAATTATATCCACAGTATGCGAAAAAGAAGTTGGAAAAAGAGCAGTTTTCAAACAAGTCCAGGTAATCAGTTAGCCAAATATTTTTAATAAAATAAAAGGTCAAGCAATGTCAAGTTCAAGCTCAAATACAAGTATTCATAAGGATATCTATACGGTTCACTCCTATGAAATAGATCTCACACACCTGATTTGTTGATTTTTCTAATAATGGCATTCGTCTCATTGTTTATTGCAATATTTACAGTAAGTTTTCGTGCATTTAAAACGGCTCTTTCGAATCCGATGATATCAATTATGCTATGAATAATTCAGGAAATGCTATTGAATTATGATATTGAATCTCTTAACTTCAGCGGGGTAGATTTTAACAAATTGAAATAAGGAGCAAAGATGGATCTGAAAGCAACTCTAAAACAATATTTCAAGGATCATGCCGATGAAATTCGTCAGCGTGTGATGGATCTGACGACCGAAATGTGCAAAGAAAAAACCGTTAATGTGGTTTCGGAAAAACTGCCTGAACATCCCTACCTGAAAATCCGTGGTGAAGAGTGGCGTGTGGCTGAGATCGTCAAGCGGGAACTGGACAAAATGGGTGTGCCCTATGACGAGTTCGCCCGCATGGAAGGTCGTCCAAATGTTATTGGGAAACTCGGTAAGAATGTTAGCGGCAAACGCCTGTTAATGCCCGGTCACATGGATATCGTTCCAGCGGGAGAAGGCTGGGACACCGATCCCTATGAAGTCGTCGAGAAAGATGGCATGCTTATCGGTCGCGGGACCCTTGATAATAAAGGACCGTTGGCGTCCATAATTGTTGCGGCGGAAATTCTGAAAAAGCTGAAAATAGACGAAGATTTGAACGGACAACTAATGATTGCAGCTCTGTCAGATGAGGAAGCAGCAGATCCTGACGGAATCGACTATGGTATCGGCTACCTGATGGATGAAAAACTGATCGATCCGACCTATTCCATTATTCCGGATATCGGCGAAAATATGAAATTTATTGACATTGCCGAAAAAGGACGGACGGTTTTTAAAATTATTGCTGTCGGTAAACAAGCTCACGGTTCCACACCGGAACGGGGCATCAACGCCGTATATATGATGGCGAAACTGGTTAATGAAATTGAGAAGATGAAATTTGATTACGAAGTTCATCCGGTACTCGGACATCCGTCACTGAACCTTGGTGAAATTCAGGGTGGCGCTGCGCCGAATATCGTCCCCGGGACCTGCATGATTTATATCGACATCCGCTCGGTACCGGGCATGACAAAGGACGGAGTCATTGCTCAATTACAGGGCTGTGCCGACAAGGTCAAAGATGGAAAATTTGAAATCAAACTGATGGCTTGGAGTGAACCCCATGCAATCAGTCCGAAAAATGAGCTGGTGGATACAATTCAGGCTAATGCAAAAGAGATTCTCGGATTCGTTCCTATAACTGGTGGACAGGGCGGCGGAACTTATGCCAAGACCCTCAATCTCAAAGGAGTAATGGCAGTCGGCTGGGGACCAGGTGACGACGAGGCTTTTCACGTTGCCAATGAATATGTGGAAATCCGGCAGTTGGTCGATTTTGCGTTGCTGACCTGTCTCTGCGCGATTGATCTGCTTCAATAAATCATAGTAACAATAAATTCTCTTGAACCTTGCGAAGGTTCCCAGCCTTCGCAAGGTTTTCTTATTGAAACACCTATAAGAATCGCTATAAAAACCAATTTCCGAACAACGGAGTTGGGCTAAATTAGTTTCTATTTTGGTTTTTTTGTACATATATCTGGATCAAAAATATTGTTCAGGAGTATCTATCCTTTTTAATCTAACGCCATATTTGACTTTATCAAATAAAATGTGTAAATGATTCAATGCAAAAAACAGAAAATATATATACAGTGGGAATAAAGGTATATTTTTTTGTGAAGGCTTTGCTTTGAAAAGAATAGATATAAAACAACATTGTTTGGAACAGGACTTATCAATGGTACTGAAAGCTTGTTTAAAAATACTTCAATACAATTACAAATGGATATATCTTTGCTGAGAAGTTACTATGTTGGCTGACCGGAGAGCCAATCTCAACAACGGAAGAAAATAATTAGTATTTAAGGAGGAGTGATGGAAAAAGTAGTAAGATTAATATTTATATTAGTTATTTCGCTATTTCTGATGAATTGTGAACCATTGGTAAATAAATTCGATGACGTTGAAGATGCAGAAATGTACACGGCAAAAAATATTCAGACGCCACCGAATAGCCTGGACACTTTGACATTCATGACTTGGAATATTCGGTTTGGTGTTGCCCGGATACCCTGGTTTGGAGATTGTTGTGGAAACAAGGTAATAGTAGCAAAAAGCGATGTACATGAAAATCTTAAAAATATAGCCGACTTTATAAATGAAGTAAGACCTGATATTATCTTCATGCAGGAAGTTGATATAGAATCCAAGAGAACCGCCTACATTGATGAAGTGCAGTGGCTTCTTGATAATACCTACTTCAATTACGGTTGTTATGCTTCAATGTGGAAAGTTCAGTTTATACCTTCCGATGGATTGGGGCGCATTAATACCGGAAATGCTATTCTATCACGCTGGAAGATAGAAGCAGCGGACCGAATTAAACTGCCCTTGCGTGGCGATCAGGATGCGCTTACGGAATATTTTTATTTGAGAAGAAATTTGCTTAAGGCGAAAATTGCCGTTCCAGGCATTGATGACTTTTATGCTCTCGATGTTCACCTGTCCGCTTTTTCGACTGATGACACTAAACAAAGACAGCTGGACCGTGTTATCGAAGAACTTGAGACACTGGATGATACTAATTGCAAATTTGTTATAGGAGGTGATTTCAATCTTATTCCGCCGGGCTCTGATTCGACTGATTTTTGTGATGAAGATAAATGTGTCGGGGAATCATTTCATGGACCAGGTGATGATCCAGTACATAAAGAAGGCAGCTACTTTACCGAAGAAATCGATTGGCTGCAAATTGTATATGACAAATACAATTCAGCAGTTCCTCTATCTGATTATTTAAGCGATCAGGGACATTACTTTACGCATACACCTGTATGGGAAGGCTTCTGGAACCGCAAAATTGATTACCTTTTTACAAATATGAATTGGATTACCGGTGCTGATTCTACATATCAAGATATTACATTTGAAAACAGTTTATCAGATCATGTTGCTGTAAGTGCAAAATTGGAGGTCGGAAATGGCAAATAAAAGAATCATCAGACATATTGGGATATTGTTAATACTAATTGGAATGAATTCGGCTTTGGTTTGCGATGAAATTTCGGCGAATCAAAACCGGTCTTCGGGCACTGCCTATCTGCTCCCGGTAAAACGGTACGAAATCGGCATATTTCAACCTTTGAGATATGGACTGTCTGAAACCAGGGAAATATCGCTTCATCCAATCTTCGCTTTTGTGTCGCCTAACTTAAATCTAAAACTGGCGCATGATAAGTTGGGCAAGTTACAATTTGCTTCCGATCATAGTATTAACTATCCAACTATTTTAATGAACCTGATATCACGTGAGGGAACCGGAGGAATAAGTTCTCCCGAATTTGAAATACCACAGATGATTTCGATATATAACGGTGTAATTCTATCAAAGCCGCTTGGGGATTACCATTTAATTACCGTAAAAGCTGGTTTTAATTTTGCAATAAAGTTCGGCGAACTTGATAAAAGAACAACAATTGACTTACCTTTGGTTTTTCCACGGTTAAATGTTTTTTATAATGGATATGGCTTCAGAAGTGGCTGTGATTTAAAAGGAAAAATATTTAGGAAGTGGTATTATTTAGCCGATGTTGACATCTTTTATTTTCCCGGTGCAGATGAAGATTTTGCCTTTGAACATAAAGGTTTAATTCAATGGAATAAGAGCAAGAAGTTCCAACTTTGTTTTGGGTATAAATTATCTTATGGTAATTATCCATTCGGTTCCCAATGGCATCTGTTGCCGGCTTTTGATATCCAGTTTGCAAAGCAGTTGAAAACTAAGAAGTGATAATAGATTTTTTGTAACTCAGCCATATAAAGTGAGCAAGTTTTATTCTCGTTCCGGGGAACATCAAATCCACCCAGACAGGTGGAATCCCGGGGCTAATCTTATTGGCTCTCATTGCTCTGTGTTGTGACGGAAGACAAAACCTTCAGAAGGTTTGATAGAAGATTTACAGACTGGTCAGGATACTTGATCCAACCTTCTGAAGGTTGGATTTATTCTCTGCGTTCTCTGCCTGCCCTGTGAAATGTTTATCCTATGAAATGCGAAGCATATTTCTCTAGGGCGAAGCAAATTTCATGGGGGCTTATCCAGGTTAGGACTTGACAATAGAATCATTAACTGTTATACTTTAGAGCCATGACTAAAGCAGTGAAAAAAGGGTTCATAATTTTGTCTATAGAGAAAACAACTTTTTTCTACATGCGGAAAACTCGTAAAAAGTTTTGTCTATGGAGAAACATTTTTCTATATGAAGAAAACTCAAAAACGCATAGTTATATAGGCTAATCATATTAGAGTATAAAAATGAGCGGAGCTATTACAAAAAAGTGGAAAGTAACAATTATTGTACTGGGTTCTATTCTTATGATTGGAATTTTGATATTAACCGCTAACAAATTACTACAAACTTCACAAAAAGGAAAAGAACTTCAGGAAAGGATGAAAATAAAGGAATAGATAATGTTGCTTTTTGAATGGGATGCAAATAAAGCTAAAAGAAATATAAAAATTCATGGAATTACTTTTGATGAGGCATGCACATCATTTAAAGATACTCTTTCTCTAACCATTTATGATCCGTTACACTCGGAGGAAGAGGATCGCTTTATTCTAATTGGCAATTCAATTAAGAATCGTCTTTTAGTTGTAATTTTTACAGAGCGAGGAGATAATATTCGTATCATAAGCACAAGAAAAGCAAATAAAAATGAAAGGAAATTTTATGAAAAAAATGCATAATGACCCTGATATGTTAGAAGAATACGATTTTAGTAAAGGTGTTAAGGGTAAATATTCCCGGAGATACGCCAAAGGGACAAATGTTGTGGTGATAGAATCGGACGTAGTAAAATATTTTCCTGATCATGATGCTGTTAATGAAGCCTTACGATCATTAGCTACAATTATTGAAAAGCAGAAAAAAAAATCCTATAAAACAAATATTCAGGTTAACGGATAAAAATTTCCAAAACCTGAATTTCAAAATTGAGTCTCAGGGAAAGAAATATTTATTGATGAAAAGTATTTTGTTAAAAGTCCTGCAGATAATCTGTAGATGGATACCGGAAGCTGCCATACAGAGAATTGATTTCTTTAAGTCTTGACAATAGAATCACTAACGGTTACATTTTAGCGCCATGATTAAAGAAGTAGGAAATGGGTTAAAAAGTTTGTCTATAAAAAAAACATTTTTTTCTACATGCGGAAAACTCGTAAAAAGTTTTGTCTATGGAGAAACATTTTTCTATATGAAGAAAACTCAAATTACATATATTGTGCAGATTAAACATCAACCATATTAATATTGTAGGAGGTATTATGAAAGTTCATTTAACTCTTTTTCGTGCGATTGTTTCGATTGTATTATTTTTTATTGTATCAAATACTGTTTCCGCTCAGCCAGACAACCTCTGGAAAAAAACCTATAGGGAAGTCAATCGGGATTTTTCAAATGGTTCTTCCACAATTGTCACACCTGTTTCCAATCAGGATTCTCTTGCCCTTGTAGCCTTGTACAACAGCACAGACGGAGATAACTGGACAAACAACACGAATTGGCTCACAAATGAACCAATATCTACCTGGCATGGCATAACTGTATCAGATGGGCGGGTAACAGAAATTATTTTAGGAGGGTACCCAGGAAATAATTTATCAGGCATAATACCTTCTGAAATAGGTACTCTACTAAATTTAACTCGTTTGGATCTTGCTTATAATCAATTGACAGGTTCAATACCGAGTGAGATAGGTAATTTGACGAATTTGACTGAATTATGCCTTAAAACTAATCAGCTGACAGGCGCAATTCCTTCTGAAATTGGGAACTTGACGAACTTGGAAATATTGTATTTTTATTCAAATCAATTGACAGGTTCAATACCGAGTGAGATAGGTAATTTGACGAATTTGAGAGAATTAAGCCTTTATTATAATCAGCTGACAGGAGAACTTCATTCAGACGTTGGGGCCAAGACGAAATTGGAAGTATTGTATTTTTATTCAAATCAATTGAC
>JAUVYH010000182.1 GCA_030603165.1 Fidelibacterota bacterium | reverse complement strand
ATGAAAAATGCAGAAAATGTTTTTTGGGTCATTATAACCTCCCTTCGCTGGTATTATCCAGATCAGGTTCAAAGGGTATTTTCTCAGCCGTTCCCGATGTAATCAGGATCGGCACCCCTGGACCATCACAATGTTAACGATCTGTAGCGGAAATTTACTAATTGCCGCTACTTTTTATTATACTCAATTACCTCACCGGAGGTTTCCTTGAGATCAAATAATTTCCAATAATTAAAGTTTGTAACCTCCCCTTCCGGCAGCTGCCGGAGGAAAAAGGGGTGGTTAACATATTTACAAAATCAAAGAACATCGTTACATAAAACAAAACTTTTAAAAAAATTGCTATATGCGTAGCGGGAACGCCTGGGAGTCGAACCCAGCTCCCCGATTATATCGGGGACAGCGATTTTGAAGACCGTGGCACCCACCGGGGTTGCATTCATTCCCATTGATTCCTTTTAACAATGATATAATCAATATTATGCAATGCTTTGAGACGATTTCCCGCTTCTACGGCATCTGCACGGGAATCATATCTTCCCACTTTGACGGATAACAGGTCCCGGCGACCACCTTTGATTTTCTGCACATAGGGATTGTATCCGTAGGATTTCAACCTGTTTTTTAATATCAACGCATTCTGGGGATTTCCAAATGCTCCGACTTGAAGAGCATATTTTGGTTTGGAAACTTGTCGTTCGGGCGGTTTCACTCGCTCGACTTGTTTTACTTTTGTTGCAAACCGGTCTCCTGTTACGTATGATGGTACAGATTGATAATCATAAAACTGCAGGTCAAGATCGGGATATTTTTCCAGATAATGAGTGTAATAATAATCAACGGAATCCTTTTTATTCATTACGTTGAAACTGCACAGTAACATATACACACAATTCCCGACCTTTTCGCTGTCCGGATATTTCAAAACTAACTGCTTAGAGTAGATGATTGTCTTTTTGTATAAGCCTTTTGTATAAAGATACTCAATAATTTTTGTTAGGGCGTTATCGGCTTTTTTACTATTCGGATACTGACTTAAGACATCTTTATAAATTAATAACGCCTTATCACCTTCCGGTTCCACCAGAGCGGAAAGATACAAAACATCCGGATTATTGGGATAGCTGCGAAATAGCTGTGGTATCGCCAGTTTGACCAAATCAGCCTTATCCTGATCTACATAGTCATAATACTTCGTCAAATCCTGAGAAACCAGAATAAAGGGAACAATCAAGCAGATAATTATTGCGATTACACGTTTCATAATTGATCTAATAGGGGGTCCTCTTTTCCACAAACCGGGCAAATCCAAAGTATGTCTTTGACCACATGTCCGCAATTCGTGCAGCGAACCTGGTTGATCGTATCAAATGTATATAACATATCATTCAGCACATCACTGACTTCTCGTTCACGTTTCTGTGCAACTAACAATTTACAATATGCAATTTTGGCAATTACGGAAGTTGGGTTTGTTTCGATAAGATCTTCAACAAGTTCCGACGCCTTTTGCAGATTGCCTTTTCTCTCATAAAAATTCGCCAGGGCAGTAATTGTCCGAACATCTTCCGGTTTACATTTCAAGAGATTTAGGTAAAAATTTTCTATATTACCAAAATTTCCCAGGTTAAACAGAACTTTCTGAAGTGGATTAAATATCAGCCAGGCTTTGTCCGGCGCAATTTCCGCAAATTTCACCCACCATTCGACGGCGTCCACTTCACGTTGATCTTTTACATAAGATTCCGCCATATAATAGTACGGCGCTTCACAAGCAGGATCAATTTTTATGGCTTTACGGAAAATCAATCTCGCATCGTGGTTTGCGCCACTTTCAAATTTTTTCAAACCTTCCTGAACTTTATAAATTGCCAGCAGACGTTTGTTGGATTCTTTGCGAAAACGCAGAACCTTTTCCATATATTCGGAGGCTTTAGTCCATTTTCCGAGATCCCGGTATAAATGCCAGATTCTTTCCAGCGCCCATATATTTTTCTTTTCGACATCCAGAATATTCAAGGCAACCGATAAAGCAATCCCTTTTTCGTCCAGTTCTACATAATCCTCAACGAGGTTCCGCATAATATCCAGTTTTTGGGTTTTATCGATGTCCTGCCGGTAAAGCAATGCCTGATGCACTTTGACAGCGGCTTTTAATTTTCCGGTTTTACGAAGCAGATTCCCCAATTTGATATAGGCGTCGATGTGGCTGGTATCTTTATTTATAATCGCCTTCAATTCTTTAATGGCAAGTTCGTATTCACCTTGAAGAATGTGGTTTAATGCCTGGGTATATAGGGAGGATTTCGGTTTTGTTACTGTTTTTCTACGACCAAAAATCATTCCAAATATTATCACCAGAAAAAACAGCAATCCAACTGTTAAAACAATTTCATTGGTAGCCATAAATAGTACCTTTTATCTTTAGATTATTCGTTTTCCTCGACGTCTTCAAGCTCCTTGTTTCTGAGCAAATCGACTTCTTTTTTTAATTTTTTATATTCCGAATTTAACACGCGCAGCTTGTTTTTTTGTTCAAGAATTTGAACGCCGGCTAATAAATATCCAATTAGAAATCCAGTGACAAGCGATATCATCAGCACAATAATCATTTCTGTCGAAAACGAATAGGAATCAGTAAAAAATTTCAACGTGATTTTCTGACCGGCGTTTTGAACGACAAAGACCAAAAGAATTAAAATGACAAGGATTAGCGCCAAGAGTTTTAAATATTTCATATCTCCCTCATGAGTTATTGAATTTTGCCAAATAAACTTACGCCTGCGGCATCGATGATCTGTACATTGATAATATTCCCGATGTCGGCGTTTCCTTCCTTTAAAATTACCAATTTATTTGTATCTGTTCTACCAATTTTTTCATTGCTGTCTTTTTTACTGACGCCGTCAACCAGGATAGATTGGACGGTTCCGATCAAGGCTTTGTTCTTTTGAAGTGTATGGACTTTCTGCTTTTCAATAACGGCATTAAGCCGCTCAGATTTTTCTTTTCCCAAAACGTCGTCCGGTAATTTAGCGGCTGATGTATTTGGTCTTGGCGAGTATTTAAACATATATGCGTTGTCAAATACCACCTGATCCATAACATAAAGCGTATCATTAAAATCATCCTGCGTCTCTCCGGGAAAGCCGACGATGATATCAGTCGTAATACCGCAACCCGGCATGTATTTCCTGATTTTATCAACGAGATTGAGATATTCTTCCTGTGTATATGTCCGGTTCATCGATTTTAATATTTTCGTTGATCCGGCTTGAAGTGGAAGATGGATGTGTTTACAGATATTTTCATGTTCATGCATGACTTCCAGCATCGCTTCATCGACATCTTCCGGATGAGGCGACGTAAATCGTATCCGTTTAACACCGGGGATTTCAGCAACAGTTAGGAGCAAGTCCGGAAACCGGTTTTCTTCATAACAGTACGAATTAACATTTTGACCTAAAAGAGTGACTTCAATGTATCCGCCACTAACTGCCTGCCTCACTTCTTCAACGATACTTTTAACAGAGCGGCTCCGCTCTCTTCCCCTGGTGAAAGGGACAATACAATAGGAACAGAATTTATCACAACCCCGCATTATCGATACCCAGGCATTTACCCTGGTGTTCCTAAACGGCGTTAATCCATCATAGACTTCCTGTTTTGATAAATGAACGTCAACAAACGGTAATTCCTGTTTGTTTAGTAATTCCGGAATCTGTCTATATGTGTCGGGTCCAAGAACCAGATCGATGAAAGGTTTCTCCTCTAATATTTTTCCTTTATCACGCTGGGCTACACAACCTACCAGTCCGAGTAATAAATCCGGATTTTGTTTTTTTAAATGTTTAAACTGTGATAGACGCGCTATCGCGCGATTATCGGCACCCTGACGCACACTACAAGTATTAACGAGAATAATATCGGCTTCTTCCGGTAAATATGTTGAAGTATAATTCACTCTTTCAAGCAAACCCGCCATAATTTCCGAATCTGCTTCATTCATCTGACAACCATAGGTTTCTATATAATACTTCTTAGAGTTCATACACTGCGAAAATTAAGCAAATGTAACTTATTATTAAAGCTGAATTAAATAATGAATAAAAATTGTATGAAGCTATTTAGCGAATATAACCGGTAAAATAATAATCCAGAGGATTTTTATTTATATCATATTGACGAATCTCATAATGTAAATGGGAAGCCGTGCTTCGCCCGGTGCAACCGACTTCGGCGATTTTCTGACCACGTTTTACGACATCACCGGGTTTTACAACCATTTTAGATAAATGTGCATAGAAGGTTGAATAACCATATCCATGGTCAATTTTGACAATTTTTCCGTATGTCCTGCTGCGGTTAGTACTTCTGACAACACCATCGGCAGTGGCATACACCGGGGTACCTGTTGGTGATGAAATATCAATACCATAATGAAATTGACGTGCTCCGGAGAAGGGATCCCTTCTGTAGCCATAACCATCAGAAATGTACCCGGTATTTACCGGTCGGATCGACGGCGTTGACTTTATTTGAGGAGAACGATGCTTGACCGCATTGTATATCTCTTCATAACTGATCCGCTCTAACTTGATTTCACGCGTCAAGCGGTCAAGATCATTTGCTAAGTCAGATACTTTTATATTACCATCAGGTAAAAGGTTATCAATCTCATCACCTTTAAAAGTATATTTACCACCAATACCTAGTTTACGAATATCTTTATCAATAACAGGAAGATCAGCGTAGGTGCGTAGAGCCTGGTCTTTCCCGGCAAGTACCTGAATTTCCGATTCAATTTGTTGGATTCTGTTTTTAAAATCATACAAAGTGCCAACCAACTTACTGTTACTCTTTTGTAACCGGACAACTTTCGTTTTATAGATGATATCGGAAAATACATTGATACTAATTATAACAACAATGCTGAGTAAAATAGCAGAAACAACCCCAAGTCCAATTAATTGACGATGGCTTAAGCTAACGGACTTTGGAGATCTTTTTGTGTTCCAGATTAAAACAAACTGTGACTGTTTCTTCATTCCCCTGCTACAATTATTTTTATCTTTCAACCCCGTGTTTTTTTCAACACCCCATTTTAACAATTCAAAAACACATTGTCAATATTTTTATTAACCTAAATATCCTTTTAATAATAGCGCTCGGGAAGCATGACGCAATTTTCTTAATGCTTTTTCCTTTATTTGCCGAACCCTTTCGCGAGTCAGATGCTGAAGATTTCCAATCTCCTCTAAGGTCATCGGAAGTTCTTGACCGATGCCGAAATACAAACGTATCACCATCGCTTCTCGATTATCGAGGCTACGAAGGGCTCTTTCTATCTCCATATGAAACGACTCTTCTTGTAATAATCTGCCCGGATCATTTTCATCCATACCGCTTAAGATATCCTGCAGAGTTCCGTTCCCGTCATGACCGATGGGCGTATTTATACTCATAACCCCTTCGTTTAATTGTCTTGCAACCTCTAAATCAATATTCTCCTTTTCCAGGATCTCTTCAATCTCTTCTGCTGTTGGCTCCCGTTCATATTCTTGTTCAAATTCGGACGTGATTTTCGAAATCTTGTTTAAATTACCCACTACATTAAGCGGAAGACGTACTAATCGAGAATATTCAGATATCGATTGTAAAATTGTCTGACGTATCCACCAAACTGCATAAGATATAAATTTGAACCCACGGGTTTCATCAAACCTTTGAGCGGCTTTTATCAGACCGATATTTCCTTCATTGATCAGATCTTCCAGTGAAAGCCCCTGATTTTGGTATTTCTTCGCGACAGATACGACAAACCGTAAATTAGCGCGTAATAGTTTATCAAGAGCCTGAGAGTCTCCCTGTCGAACTTTTGCCGCCAGTTCAATTTCTTCCTCGGGCGTCAACGGTTCTTCATGACTTATTTCTTCGAAATATTTCTGAAGAATGTGACTATATAAATGAGGAAGGTTTTTTGATGACCTGCTCTTTACCATTTAAATTGTTTCTTAAGGAGTTATTCTTTTTTGTCTTTGACTTCAGTTTCGGTTGACTGCTCTTTTTTTGCATGACCGGC
>JAUVYH010000118.1 GCA_030603165.1 Fidelibacterota bacterium | reverse complement strand
CAAGTCTGAATAGAGTTAGATATCTGTTTAATATGAAAAAAGATGGCTAAAATGTAGTGGTGAAAATAGTATGCGCTACAATAACTATTCCCATGTAAAACAATATGTTATCAAATTTGATTTGTCGAAGTTGGGTTAAATGAATATCAAGGCGTGTACTGGATACTCGGTGACGAAAGCACTGTTGATGAAACCTTTTCTACGTTAGAGCAAAACCTGGTCAAAGAATATTTAAAAAACGGTGGTCAGCTCTTTGTCAGCGGTTCGGAAATTGCCTGGGATTTGGATTATAAAGGCGGCGCGAGTGACAAGTCATTTTTTCTGAATTACTTGAGAGCGGACTATAAATTGGATGATGCCGGCAGTCACCAGGTAACTGGCGCAGACGGCGGTATTTTTGACGGACTTCCATTTGAATTTGATGACGGCAGCGGCGGTATTTATGAGGAAGATTATCCTGATGTCATCGATCCCAAAATGAGCGCTGTCGCTTGTTTAAAATATTCAACCGGTACAACCGCAGGAATTCAATATGAGGGACTTTTCCCCGAAGGAACGGCATCCGGGAAACTGGTCTATATCGGGTTTCCGTGGGAAACCATCACCGATGATATGCAGAAAAAGATCATGCTACAGAAAATATCCGAGTGGTTTGGGTGTGTTGAACCCGAAATCACAAGTATTCCCGATAAACCGTTTTTAAGCCGTGGATACCCCAATCCCTTTAATGATCTCGTGAATTTCCAATTGTTGCTGCCGAATGCAGTTGATTTTAATGTGCGGGTTTACAATTCATTGGGACAAAAAGTGCGGACAATTGCATACCCGATGACAATGAAGAATAAATACCAGCTCAGTTGGGATGGAACCAATGATTATGGACAGAAGGTTGCGTCGGGCTGCTACTTCTTTCAGGTAGCATTGGAGCGCCGGGTTTTAACTGAAAAAATAGTATTTCTAAAATAATGTTTAACAGGAGCATATATGGCGACTATTAATTTTTTTGGAGCTACCGGCACCGTGACAGGTTCGAAATATTTACTGGAAGCCGATGGGGAAAAGTTTCTGATAGATTGCGGATTGTTTCAGGGTTTAAAAGAATTGCGATTGCGCAACTGGCAGGATTTCCCGGTGGATCCCGCTTCGATTGACGCCGTGATCCTGACACATGCCCATATAGATCACACCGGCTACCTGCCTAAACTGGTTCAGATGGGATTTAAAGGATCGGTATATGCCACCACGGCGACAGCGGATCTGTGCGCAATCATGCTTCCCGATTCTGCTCATCTCCAAGAAGAAGACGCAAAATACGCCAATCGAAAAAAATTCAGTAAGCACTCTCCGGCATTGCCTTTATATACCATTAATGATGCGAATAAAGCGCTGGATCTGTTTCAACCATTACCCTATGGAAAAACAACTAATCTGACGCCGGCAGTTACATTGACATACAGGGACGCCGGTCATATCCTCGGCTCGGCATTTGTGGACATTCGGGTAAAAACGGATGACAGCGAGCGGCGCATTCTGTTCTCCGGCGATCTCGGAAGACCTGCCCAGCCGATCCTGAGAGATCCGCATACGGTTTTCGGGACGGACTATCTTATTTTGGAATCGACCTATGGCGATCGACTGCATGGTCAGATGGACAAGAAAACAGAATTGGCAAAAATCATCAACGATAGCATTAAACGCGGCGGTGTTCTGGTAGTACCATCCTTTGCTGTCGGCAGAACCCAGGAATTGTTGTTTACGATTCGCGAACTGGAGCAGGAACGGCGAATTCCTGAAATGCCTGTTTTTGTGGACAGCCCGATGGCAATCAACGCAACCGGTGTATTTAAGAAAAACAGTCAGGATCATGACATGGAATCCAAAGTCGCCGGATTAAGCGGCATTGAAATTATGAAAACCGCCGATCTGCGGTTTGCCCGGTCCAGCGACCAATCCAAGGCAATTAATAATATTAAAGGGAAAGCGATAATAATTTCCGCCAGTGGAATGGTAACCGGCGGACGCATTCTTCATCATCTGTTTACCCGTTTGCCGAATCCCAACAATACGGTGCTGTTTATCGGCTACCAGGCGGTGGGAACCCGTGGACGCACAATTCTGGAAGGCGCAGAAACTGTCAAAATCCACGGACAGCAGATTCCGGTAAAAGCTCATGTGGAACAGATCAGCGGCTTTTCCGCCCATGCCGATTATAATGAAATTTTGGCGTGGCTGTCCAGTTTTAATGAAGCGCCCCGGAAGATCTTTATCGTTCATGGCGAACCGTCGCAATCCAGGGCGCTGGGTGAGCGAATTCAATCGACTTTTAACTGGTCGTATGAGATTCCGAAATATTTGGAAAGTTTTGAATTATCTTAACCTGGACAAGCCCCCAAAGGGACAGGCAGAGCCAAAAAATGACAACAATATTTTATAAACGCAGAGGCGCAGAGGACGCAGAGAATTATTAAATGTATAACAAACATGTATCCAAACCAAAAATGCTGACACATTTAAGACAAACGCTTTTTGGAAAAAGTTTTCTGATAAACTCTGCGTATCTTTGCGATCTTTGCGTCTCTGCGTTAAAATCTTCTTTATCACTTTTAACATTTTTTTACTAAAGTTGAAACGTGCTTTTTACCGTCGAGAATTCAAAATTTTCTCCCGACGCGTCGGGACAAGAATTTGAAAATTAAGGGACTAAATTGCTTCACCGGAGGTATCCTTGAGACAAAAGAAATATCCTATACTAAAAGTTCGTGACCTCCCCTCTTTCCCCTCCTTGGCACGGGAGAGAAATAAGGGAATATGGGTAATAGGGGAAATGGACCAAGATGGGAGAATACAACTCATCACCCGAGTCATTTTTTGGAAGAGGATTGTGCAGGGGAGAAATTATGAACTCAACCCCCGTCCCCTTCTCTTTGCAAGAGAAGGGGAGAGCTCCAAATACCCAGAAACACGGGGAGAAGGAAATAGGGGAAATATGGTGAACGGAAAAAAGGAAAATGGAATAATTCCAACTTCCAAACCAGAATAAAAAATTCAATTAATGATTTTCCGTCCTCCGTCTTCCGCTTTCCATCCTCCCTATCCCCCTATATTTAGAGTCCCCATGGGAAAGGGGTGGTTAATTTATTTGCAAAATCAAAGAACATCGTTACATAGGATAAAACCAATTACTATAAATTAGCATTGAATCATGGATCTGTTTGAAAAAAATACTGATAAGCAAACGCTGCTGCCACCCTTAGCCGAACGAATGCGCCCTTCTGATATTAACGATTTTGTCGGGCAGGAAAATCTAACAGCAAAGGGAAAAATTTTGCAGCGGGCGCTCGAAGCAAAAAACATCTTTTCGATGATACTATGGGGTCCGCCGGGATCGGGAAAAACCACATTGGCGAGAATCATTTCAAAACAGATCGAAGCCCGGTTTTTCCAGATCAGCGCCGTGTCGTCAGGTGTGAAAGAGATTCGGAAAATTATAGAACAGTCCGAACATAATCGCCGGGCGGAAATCAAGACAATCCTTTTTATCGATGAAATCCATCGCTTTAATAAAGCCCAGCAGGACGCCCTGCTGCATGCGGTGGAAAACGGTTCGATTATACTGATTGGCGCTACAACGGAAAACCCCTCCTTTGAAGTCATTGCGCCGCTTCTGTCACGATGCCGGGTGTTGAAACTCACAACTCTTTCGAATGAAAATCTGGATAACATCCTGACCGCTGCGATTGAAAGGGATATTGTTCTGCAGCAATATACATTAAAGCTGGACCGGAAAGCCCGGGATTTTTTAATCCATTCTGTTAACGGTGACGCCCGAAAATTATTGAATGCCATTGAAATCAGTATGCAGTTAATCCGGATAAAAAAGGGCAAACCGGTTCATATAACGCTTGATTTAATCAAGGAAGCGCTGCAACAGCGTAATCTGCTATACGATAAAAAAGGTGATTATCATTACGATGTGATCTCGGCGTTTATCAAAAGTGTCCGCGGCAGCGATCCCGATGCGGCAGTGTACTGGTTATCGGTTATGATCGAGAATGGCGAAGATCCGCTGTTTATCGCCCGACGCCTGATTATCCTCGCCAGTGAAGATATCGGCAATGCCAGCCCATTGGCGCTGACGGTTGCTACATCGGGATTTCAGGCGGTTCACGCTATCGGGTTGCCGGAAGCTGCGATCATTCTTGCCCAGGTTACCACATACCTGGCGGCGTCACCAAAAAGTAACGCCTCGTATCTGTCTTTACGCAAAGCGTTGAGCGCCGTGAAAGAAGGAGACCTGCCCAATGTGCCGCTGCATCTGCGCAATGCGCCAACCGGTTTGATGAAAGCCCTAAATTACGGCAAGGGTTATCAATATCCACATGATTATCAAGATGGTTTTGTGAAAGAAGACTATTTTCCCAAAGGTCTTGAAAATCCCGGGTTCTATAATCCCAAAAACCATGGAACGGAAAAATTCATCCGGGAACGCCTGAAGAAACTGTGGACTGACCGGTATCCGGAAGATGATTCAGAGCTTATTCTTTAGGCTTGCATTCTTCCAGTAAACCAACTATATTTTACGTGCTGGATAACCGAACGATGAATAGACCCGAAAATATAGAAGAACAAAAAGCAAGATTAAAACCCGTGCGTCACTCAGGGGAAACTTCCCCTGGAGGCGACCCGCATGGGTTTCTCGGGTCATCGGTTGTCCAGCAACAACAATACCTGAGTGTGGCTTTCAGGGGATTTTTATTTGGCCACGCAATTGCAATTTTTGCGTATATCCCTGGTCATCTATTTTATAGTACCGCTAAGATCATCACACAAATACCCATATTTTCACTATGACAGCTTATTTGAACACAGAACTGGGCCAAAGAGCCAGGCAAGTTTTCAGAGATCGTCTGTTTGAAAAACCGTTTAAGAAAAGGTGTTTATTGGGAAAGTTAGATCGTTGGTTAGTAGTAAGGGATAGGGAGAATAAGAAAACGTGAAAAATATGAAACACTTGCTTATCAAAATTCAAGAGTATTGTTCTATACAAATTACAGAAAAGGAGTAAATAAACATGCTATATGAAATTGCCCCCAGACATTTTGAAGAAAGGAGGTACCTTGGATATAAAAAACCTTTACAGAGGAGATAACTGTCAACTTTGTTTCTAATGAGGGGGAAATAAAGTGCATACTATTCTTAAGATGAAGAATTTACCCTCAAATCAAAAGGAGAAGAAATGAAAAGACTATTATTAGTTGTTGTTTTTGCCTTACTAGTGATTTTGCCCGTTAAGGTATGGGCACAGTGGGAGGCTGGATTTGTAGATACTACAGGAACGGTTAAGAAGTGTGATATTACAGTGGATACAAATGGCTATCCACATATCAGCTATAGGGATGGTACCATTGGCTGGCGACTCAAGTATGCTCATTGGGATGGTTCAGAATGGCAGATAGCATTCGTGGAAACCACCGAAAGTGTTTATGGAATGACCTCTATTGCCCTTGACGGGTCTGGAAATCCCCACATTGCCTTCGATAAGGGAATTTGGTATGGTGAACAGCTCTGGCATGCCTGGTGGGATGGTGCAAACTGGCAGCAGGAGGGGATAGATTCTTTACCCTATGATGGGAATGTCGGTGAGTGGAATTCCTTAGCATTTGATACAGTTGGATATCCCAATATTGCCTATACATATTATACTAATGATGGAAATTGCTATCTAAAACATGCTTACAAGGATGCATCAGGCTGGCATACTCAGGTTGCTGATAGTCTTATTGGTGATGAATTTAAGTATATCTCCATGGCATTAGATAATTCCAATCATCCGCATATAAGCTTCTATGATTGGAATGTATATGACTTGAAATATGCCTATTGGGATGGAGCAACATGGCACATTGAGAGGGTGGATACTGATGGTAGTGTAGGCACACATTCTTCCATTGCTCTGGACAGTCTTGGCTGTCCCCACATAGCCTATACGGATGGCACTAATGGTGGGGTTAAATATGCACGATGGGATGGCTCTGGCTGGCAGATTGAAACAGTTGAGTCGGATATTGGATATGGATATTATACCTCCCTGTCTCTTGATGCAAATGACTGTCCATACATCAGTTCCGCTGAATATATGGGCGACCTTAGATTTGCTTACTGGGATGGCTCAACCTGGCAAATTGAGGTTGTTGATAATACTGTCGGGTGTGACTGGACATCACTTGCTATTGATGGTAGTGGTTATTGTCATATTGCTTACTGCAATGATGTGTTTGATGAATACGCTCTCAAATATGCCAAGAGAATCCTTACTACAGGATTAGAGGAGATCACTCCTCATCCTATTCCGGAGGTCATTCATCTTGCACAAAACTACCCCAATCCCTTCAATCCAACGACAACGTTCAAATATGAGCTGCCCAAAGAATCCAAAGTGGTACTGTCGATTTTTGACATGAATGGTCGCTTGGTGGAAACAATAGTAAACCAGACTCAATCGGCAGGTTATTATTCAGTTCAATGGGATGCATCACAATTTAGTTCAGGCGTCTATATATATCGGATACAGGCGGATCAATTTCAGCAAGTACGCAAATGCGTTCTGATTAAATAATCAGACTTAGTAATTATCGTAAAACATAAGGGCGGGCTTATAATTAAGTCCGCCCTTTTCTGTTTATTTTCCAATTCGATTCTTTGCAGACCATAATCAAACTTCACCCTTTGCACATATTATCAACTTATATACACACCCATCAAGCGTGCGAATAATACCGCTACCTGATTAGCTTAATAAAAGACTATTGTCAATATTTTTAATTTTTATCTATCTATTCAGCGATCTCAATCGGTCTGGTTGACTGATATTTAAGAGTTTCTTATAAATTGTCTTGAGGAGGTTTTATTGAGAAAAATCACAACAGTCATTTTACAGAACACACTTAAAACGGATAAATTTTATCTATTTCCCCAGCCAATAATAGCGCGGGCCTCACAAGAACAATTGAGATGAGTTGAAATTTTACAGTAGAATCAAAAAAAATAATTCATAAATAGAAAGAATACTTGATTTTTATTATTATTACACTTATTTTGAATGGAAGATGTTAGACTAAAAGGGGTAAACTGATGATAAGAAAGATTGTGAGAGTTGGAGCAAGTTTATGTATTTTACTGCCGAAGGATGTCATTAAGACCATGGAATGGGATTTTGGTGATCATATCGATCTGATTCTGGATGAAGAAAATGAGAAAGTTGTTCTCCGGAACCCGAAGGAAAAAAGCAAGGAAAAACAGACTTATATGGAATATTTTGATGACTTCCTGAACGAATATCAGGAAGCTCTTTCGGAAATTGAAACAAGTGAAGAATTAAGCGATTGAGGTTATTATGAAACGAAAAATTATACGGGTTGGGTCCAGTCGCGGTGTTTTACTTCCCCGCGAAGTAACCCGGGCAATGAGTTGGGATTTCGGCACGGAAGTTGAATTAGACGTAAATCACTACAGCAAAGAGGTGACCTTAAAGACAATTAAGGTTAGTTTACCGGAAGATTTTGACCCGGAACAACTTAAAGGGATTGAAGAACAGATGATGGAACACGCGGATGTGTTGGGAGGTATCGATGACTGACGACCAGAGAAAAGAGATCAAACTACTGTGTTATGTCAACTGGATGATTGCGAAAAAATTTGATAGCGAGGGGGGTGTTCGCGACCTGAAGTCTCTGAAGAACGTTGTGGCGCTTCCGGGCGGCGGTTCGCTTACCTGTTTTTTGGGTGAACGGCTGTCAAACCGCAAAGACCTCTATGCCCAACTGGGCTGGTTTATGTATTATATTATCGATGGAGAGCCCTTTAACAGCAGAAATCGCTCGGCAGCGTTTCTAATGTTGGTCTGGGCGCTAAAATTTTATCGTCTGGAACTTGATGTTGATACTCTTGCCGATTTTATTACTTCCCTTGATACAATGAAACAGGGCAATTCAGATATTTCTCTGTGGTTATCAAATAACTGCCGGTAATTGTCCAAAGCCGAACTGTTGAACGACTATATAGAGTCTGTCCATGTCGAAGACATCTCTTTGAGGCAAACCTGTTTCCGCCAACTTCAAAAAGACAATATTCTTTGTAACGACAACTTTTCATTATTCAACAAATATTTGATTTATTAGATATTTAGAGGCTAAACGGGTTTTGTGGACATATTTCTATCAAAGACTTAGAGTCGACTTTATAGACAGACACTATCTATACAAAACCAATTTGGCTTCGCTCCGCTTCGCGAAAATTGGTTTGTTTCGGAGAATAAAATAAATTACGATTAAACAAACGAGGATACATTATGTCTCTCAATGAACTCATTTCTGCAGCCAGGGGTGAACAGCCCGTTGATATCCAACTAAAGAACACCAAGGTTATCAACCTGTTATCGGGAGACATAATCCCGGCGGATATTGCAATATATCATGGAAAAATTGTCGGTTTTGGCGAATATCCTGCCAAAAAGATCGTGGATGTCAAAGGACTCTACGTGGCGCCCGGTCTGATCGATGGTCATGTCCACCTTGAAAGTTCGATGCTGAATCCGGCTGATTTTGCCCGCGCAGTGGTTCCGGTAGGTACAACCACCGTTATTGCCGATCCGCATGAAATTGTCAATGTCATGGGATTGGCTGGTCTGCAATACATGTTGGACGCTACGGAACATCTTCCGCTGGATGTTTATTTTATGCTACCCTCCTGTGTACCGGCGACCCATCTGGAAAACTCAGGAGCAACCGTTACAGCAGAGGATATGCAGAAATGGATTGATCATCCCCGCATTCTGGGAATCGGAGAAATGATGAACTTTCCGGGAGTATTATTTCAAGATCCACAGGTATTGGCAAAGCTGGCAGTCGCCGGCGAAAAACGAATTGACGGGCATGCGCCGCTGGTTCGGGATAAAGAGTTGTCCGCATATATCGCCGCGGGTATCACGTCCGACCACGAGAGCACAGATTTGGAGGAAGCGCGGGAAAAGCTTCAGAAAGGCATGTTCCTGATGATCCGGGAAGGTTCCGCCGCCCGGAATTTAATAGATTTATTACCGCTTGTAACGCCCTTGAATTCCCGCTTCTGCGGCTTTGTCACCGATGACCGGCATCCCGATTTCCTGATGGATACCGGACACATCAATTCAATGGTAAAAAACGCTATTGATTTCGGAATCGATCCGCTGATCGCTCTCCAAATGGCGTCCCTTAATACGGCGCAGCATTTTGGGTTGCAAAAGAAAGGCGCTATAGCTCCGGGATATCAGGCGGATCTGATCCTCTTTGATAATTTTGATGATTTCACTGTCAGGATGGTTTATAAAGACGGGCAACCGGTTGCTGAGAATGGCAAACTTATCGCCGCTGAAAGCGCTATTGTTCCCGATCCGTCTCAGACTATCCGAGTGAAGGAAGTTAATTCAGATAATTTGATGATCGCGGCAGCCGGAAAAAAGATCAACGTCATTGAAATTGTGCCCAATCAATTATTGACGAAAAAAGTTATTTGTGCCGCGCGGATAATTGATGGTAAAATCGTCAGCGATCCTGAAAACGACATCCTGAAAATAGTGGTGGTGGAACGTCATCATGCTACCGGTAATATCGGATTAGGTTTTGTAAAAGGCGTCGGCTTGAAGTCCGGCGCACTCGCTTCAACGGTGGCTCACGATTCCCATAATATCATTGTTGTCGGAGTTGATGACCGGGATATTTTACTGGCAATCCGTGAAATCCAATCTATGAATGGTGGTCAGCTTGTTGTGAAAAATGGTGAAGTCGTTGCTGCTTTACCCTTACCGATTGCCGGGTTGATGAGCAATAAACCATTGCAGGAAGTTCGTTTAGCGATCGATCATTTAAACCGGGCAGCCGGGCGATTAGGCTGCCCGCTGGAAAATCCTTTTATGTCGTTATCTTTTCTGTCGTTGCCGGTGATTCCTGAAATTAAGCTGACCGACATGGGGCTGGTGGACGTTAATAAATTTGATTTTATCCCGCTGTTTACAGATGAGTGTTCGTAAACCGTTAAAACGGTTATTTTATGATGATTTGGTTCGTCAAACCCCCATGTTGAAACACGGGGTTAATCTTAACCTTGATTCGACAACTCGAATATCATAAACTCATTGATTTCAAAGGTATACGTTCTCAACACCTTAAAATTTCGGCACTACATTTTTATTATAGTTTTTTACGTTTCTTTAGGGAAAGTAGCATTTTAACCTTTT
>JAUVYH010000178.1 GCA_030603165.1 Fidelibacterota bacterium | reverse complement strand
AACTTGATCTTCCCAATCATAAAAAATATGAGTGATCGCCTTAACGTTAGGAGTCTCTGTAAATTCCAAGAAAGGTTTATACAAGTCATTCCACAATTTATCTCCGCTATAACCATAATTTTTTTTTACCGATCGCGTACTGGATTCGCAAATCATGATTGGTATGTTTTTGTCTTTCGAAATTCTTAGGATACGCTCATAATCCAGGGCTTTAAAATAGGTATCTTCTTCAACTGGGAAATGGCTGTCCGTAATGTTGTGCATACTGAGACCAATCCAATTCACATATTTATCACCCGGGTAGTAATTCAAAGGATCAACATAGGGTGCAAATCTTGGTATCATAGCGATTATGTGCCAGACATAAGAAACATTCTCCACACCATTTTTTCTGAATCTGTCTACTAAATATCGATAAGCTCTAATATACCGTTGTGGATGAATTTGCAGCATTGGATTGTTAACTTCAAAACCAAGTGACAAGTAAATTGGTTTCTTGTATTTATTAAAAGTCTCAGCCAAAGAATCAATGAGTGAATCTAATTGCCCGGTATAGATTGGTGTAAAATAACTGTTATCGAGGTGCAGTATTAAATTTGGCAGTAAGTTTTGGTTTTGTTCAAGAAAAACACTCAACTTTTGAATCTTTTTCCCCTTTTCCAAACTGACATTAACATTATTATAAAGACTGGTGTGGATTGTAAGTCCACTTGGAGGTTGGGACATATTTTCAAGATATTCTGGATAAGATAGTTGATGTGAAAATATTAAGATTTTGCTATCTGGTGGGTAAAAATTTTTCCCGTATTTTTCCTCAATCTTCTCTTTTTGACAGGCTGGAAATAAGATCAATACGAGGAAATATATTAAAATATGTTTTACCATTATCATCCTAGATCTGTTATGAACACAATATTGTATGAACTATGATCATCTGTAAATATTCAGTATTTCAAGAGCAGGATAATGCGATGCTAAGGAATCATTGCTGCAAATGCCTGTTCTTCCACCCACAATGACGAGGCCCCAAGACCTAGTCCTGGGGCCTCGTACATCTTATCAGCTATTTATCTCTGACCGCTGCCCTTATTTCAGCAGCACCATCTTGATGCTTTTACTGAAGCCAGGAGCCGTAAGACGGGCGATATAGATTCCCGCTGCCATCTCGCGGCCATCGCCGGAACGACCATTCCACATGACCTCAAAATAGCCGGCCGTTATATTCCCATCAACCAGCCGGACAACCTCGCGGCCTATCAGGTCATAGACCACCAGGGACGCCTCTGCGGCCAGCGGCAGATTAAACCGGATGGCAGTAGAGGGGTTGAACGGGTTGGGATAGTTTTGCGCCAGGCGGAAGCCTTCAGGGGCTTGAGTTAATTCATCTGCTATACTTACACTCGAGCCAGCATGCCACCGTGGTGCACCCATGGGCTGACCATCGGTGCCGCCAACTGCTGAAAGCGCTCCAATATAGCTGAAATCTATGAGAGAGTCCGGGATAGTATCATCCAATTTCAGGATGACAAGGTGTGCAGTATCCGGAGCAGCCCAATAGCGTTCGATCGCCCTCTTGCAAGAGTCTATACCAGGAGCATTGGTAAAGGTCAAGGCCTCGCTGATATTGCCACTTAGACTGATGTCACCGAGGAGAGCCGCAAGTTCCGGGTCAAAGTTCTGGATCATCTCTGCACTATCCGGATTGGCAGCCCAGAGATCGGGGTCCAGGTAGATATTATTATTGCGGAAGATAGGATCCGCCGCGGATTCGGTAGGAATGTACTGGAACACGAAGAAGCTATCAGCCCAGCCTTCTTGCAACCCCCACCAACCGACATTGTAGAAGATATTGTCCTCAATAATGAGGGTCTGGGCGGCGCCAAAACGAAAAGCACCAGTATAGGCGGACGGATTGATGTAAGGACCAGTCTGTTCATGAGCACCAATGTTGTAAAAAGTATTTCCAGATACTTCAAAATACTGGACGGTGTCAGTGGCTCCATGGTTGAACTGTGTCGGGCTATTAAATTGAGTATTTCCCGAAATGATAATCGTATCCTGTGGATTCATCCTCAGGCTGAACATCGCCCTGCCTTTATTCCACTTGTCGTGTTGATAACCGTTGCGGAAGATGTTGTTCAGCACGATCGCCGTTTGATGTGATCCATCCATACGGACTACTTCCGCTCGATGGCCGTTCCACACACAATCTTCACTACGTAGCTTGCAATAGTTACCTGTAGCACGCAGCATCGCGTTATCAATGTGGTTACCATCAGTATCGAACCCGGGATAGTCGAGACCGATATACACAAAATGCAGACTATCGGCATCTTTCCCCATTAACATTCGCGGTGCTTCATCACCTAGATTTATCGGAACTATTTTGGGACGCGCGCCCTCGCCTGCCTCAGCTTCTACCCAAAATGAATACGGCCCCTCAATCGTTGTGGTGTAAGGATAGCTAGCGTCACGTTTGAGCATATATTTCGTGTCGGATACGGTAGCCGCCCCGAGGGTAGTGATTTCGTTATTAATAAAGTCAATGATTGCATTCAGCCCGGTTGGCTCGATGACCTGGGTTCGAGAAGGCGATTGAGCGAAAAGGCCGGTATTGACAGCTGCAAGTAATAAGGTAAAAACAAAGATAATTGCAAAATTATAAAAGCTATTTTGAGAATTCATTTTGGTTCCTCCTTGAATTAATTGTTTATAATTTTCATTAATTACAAAATACTAAAGCTTTCACCTCCTTTCTTGATATGATAAATCGTTAAAGGTAGTTAAATATTCATTTTTTCGTATTTATCACCTCCTTTCTATTTTTTGTAAAGTTAGTAGATTTCTCTAATCACATAATTCCTTCAACAACAATCTCTTGATCTTTCAAAATCAGGCTCACCCTATCTTCGCCGTTAACTGAAAGGAGATAACCATAGAGTTCACGTCCTTTACCTACATTGTGATTTAAGAGTTTGGGATATTTCTTTTCGTCTCTCAAAACTGGTACAAGCGAAACGCCCGCGAGTTTTTTATTCATGATAACCGCTCTTGCAACTGGATATTGGTATCGCCTATCAATAAAAGCGTGATGGTTCCATGTTTTTCAGCAGCATCAATCCACAACCACTTAGATTGTGCAAACAGTTCTGTGCTAATGAATTCTGATATTATGCAAATCAACATAATGAGTGCAAATCCTCTGAGTTGAGAAAGGTTTATTATTAGAGCGCCTTGAATCAATACGTCAACCGCAAACCAAAAGTACTGCGCCAGCCGTATATGGTTTCAGAAGTTGGAAAGTCAGTAGTTCCGGTGTAAGATAAATCGTGTCGATTGTTGATGTTGTTAAAATTTGCTACGAACGAGACCATGTCCAGGATTCTATATGTTAAGGCGATATCAATACGTGTAAAATCATCTGTCCAGACATCCATATTTTCATTTTCACCGAGTCGGTCAAGAGATTTTTCCTGAAAATAATAGGAAACTCGTCCGGAGAAACGGCCCTTGTCATACCCGATTGCCAGGTTTACAATCCTATTCGCCTGCCCGGGCAAACGGGCTTCTCGAACGGTATCGATGAAAGTCGTCTTCCAAGTAACCGGGTCTATCAGTCTCAGGTTGAACGGAACGAGCGCCTCAGATCGAATTTGCGAGACATTGCCATAGATCACGACGCCGTCAAATGGACTGGGCAACCACGACAAATTGGTTTGTACTTCCAGCTCGAGCCCCCGAACTTTGGTAATATCCTTGGAGTTCTTCGGTTCGATGATGGTATAGCCCTTAAATTCCTCCCCATCAATATTGGGATTTGCTTCGCGGGCATAAATAAAGTCTATATTTTCCAGTTCCTTGTAAAAAGCACCGATTGTAAACAAGCCCAATCGACCGTGATATGCGGTCAGGAAAGCATCATAGTTCCAGGCGATTGTAGGTTTTAGTTCCGGGTCGGATCGCTCCAGCGAATTACCTGCGTTATCCTTCCTTGTATATGGGGTTAGATTTCTATAATCCGGACGGGTGAGAGTGCGTGTGGCTGCCAACCGAAGATCAATGCCATTGTTACTTATTTCGTTTCTTAAGAAAGCATATTTTAGATGAGCCATAGGCAGCCATTCGTCATTGGATCTTTCGTTGGTTCGGCGTTCGAAATTACCTTCAATGGTCCCATCAATATATTCACCAAAATTATTAACGTAGTACGCTGCATAATCATTATTGTCATATTCGTAGCGAACGCCCCCCAACAAAGTCAATCGGCGCCCGAGGTTGATATCGGTCATCAGATACCCGGCACTAATGGCCTCATTCGCATCATAATCATTAAGCTCGTTCACCAATCTATTTGACGTATAAATAGATTGATATCGATTGAACAACTCTTCCGGCTTGTCTCCGTACAATTGATTTACAAATGGATGAGCGCCATCAAAAAAGCCGCTTGTATCAAAACTTGCGTCCTGATAATTGATCATGGAAATCCCTGGGTTGCCGACTCCATAAACAACCGTTTCCGGATTATCTGCTAAATAGGCGCTTCTATAGGCGTTGCCATTGGTAAAAAGACCATCAGTTCTTCTTCTTTCACGGTTTTTCGAACGATACTTGGCGCCAAATTTGAGATTACCGGAAAATTGCAGGCCCAGAGCAAAGGCCCGCTTAAAATTGACCTGGGCCGAAGTATTCAAATCCTCCCTGGAGGTTATACCACCTCGACCTGGAATTCCACCAGTTGCCGTCGTAAAATTATACGTTGCGGTTCTGGTTACCGAAAATATGTCTTCCGATATCCCGGGGATTCCGGACTGGCCAAAACCATAACCATAACTGAAATCGTTTTTATCAAATGTGGCGGTATAATTGAGTTTCCAATCCATATCAATAAAAGAGGATGGGTGTTTACCACTTAAACTTCCGCTATAAAAATGAATTCTTGGTCTGCTGTGTCCTAGGTCATAATCGATTCGGTTTTTTGAAATGTTTACCTCAACATCGCGATCGTAAATATCTCTATTCGTGCGCCCATACATACCGGTGGCCCTAAACTCGTGATTTCCTGCCTCGTAATCTGCGATGAAATTTGCGCTATAGCGATCCCGGGTTTCGATTCTATCGCTAATGGTAACGTTCATTAACGCGGTCGTCTCACCAATCCATCTCCAGTTAGCCTTCTGCTGGTCATGGTTCCTGGCGGCTCTATCAAAAGTTGCAGAGAGCATAAGTCCCAGCTTGTCATCCAATAGGCGGCGGCTTACCGTGGCATTACCTTTAAAGTTTCCCATAGTTTCATGATAGCCCGTATAGCCGCCCATTAAATTAACACGTGCTCGTAAGCCGGCTGGTGCTTTCCTGGTCACAAAATTAACTGTACCGCCGATTGCATCTGCATCCATATCCGGCGTCAAGGCTTTGAATACCTCAATCCCGCCAAGCGCTTCTGATGATATCATACTTAAATCCACAGATCGATCGTCTACTGTTGCATCTAAAGATTGGCCACCAGAAAGTTTAATCGTGAAAACAGATCTACCCTGACCGGTGGCGGGAATGCGTTCCCCATCTACAGTAATGGAACTAAACTTTGGAGAAAGACCGCGGACATTAACGCGCGTGCCCTCCCCACCACTCCGGCGAACGGAGACGCCCGGCAGCCGTCCCACCGATTCTGCTGCGTTCTCATCCGGCAGCTCTCGAATCCGATCCGAAGATACAACATTGACAATCGTGTTGGACGAGAGCTGCAGGTTGATGGCAGCCGCCTGTCCAAGTCGCTGTGCGGTCACAATGACCTCTTTTCCTCTAATCATATGGGGCTTAAGCTGTATATCCCTTCTTATGGCACTGTCTGTATCAATCATGATAGGGATACTTACGTTTTTATAACCTATATAGGAAACAGTGAGATTATATCTGCCAGTAGGTACTCTTGACAAATTGTATTTACCCTCCAGATCTGTTGCTGCTCCTATTGCTGTTCCCTCCAAAATAACATTAGCTCCAGGAAGCGGCTTTCCTGTTTCTGCATCACTTACAACACCCGAAATTTTTACAGTTGTTCCCGCCTTAACAATTGTAAAGGAAGAAATAGCAACTATAACCAATATACAAACTGTAGCCAGATTTTTCATTTTTCTCTCGTTCTTTGGTTTATTTAACATTTATAATTCTCCCTAATCATCATAAAAACTATCTCTCTATATTAAAGTTTCTATTGGGCATTATGTTATTTGTGCTATGTAAAAATTTTTGATGTAGTCGACCGAATTTCAAGATTTGCTTCTAGAGTATTAACTTCGTTTAAGAGCCGTGATTTAGATTTTATTTGTTTATTAAACCGGCGGGTATTAATTGTGTAATTCATGCTGCGTATGCAATCTTTGGATGCTCAAAGTAATTCATCACTCGCTTAGGCATTTTTTGCAGCATCCGCATATGTGACAAAACACCCTTCTTTAAACTCTTTTCAT
>JAUVYH010000078.1 GCA_030603165.1 Fidelibacterota bacterium | reverse complement strand
GTTTTTAATGCCGCTAAACTCTCTATATCGTTTTTGCATTTTGCGCAGGTTTCGAGATGGCGCTCAAATATTTTTCGATCACCGGGTTTTAATTCATCATAGAAGAAAAGCATGAGCATGTCTTCGTATGGTTTATGCTGTTTCATGGGTTTCTCCACTTTATGCTTTAACTAAAATTGTTTGTAATTTTCGCGTCGCCCGGAACAGGTACCGCTTAACGGTTCCCTCCGTACAGTCTAAAATTAATGCGATGTCTTTTATCTTTTTGCCTTCATAATGTTTTAAAATAAACACAATCCGTTGTTGTGGCGATAATTGCAATAGCGCCCGGTCGATCTCTTCTCTCAGCGATGAATTCAACGTTGCCTGATCTGCTTCGCCGGACTCATCGGCCGGGATAGTTTCCCATAAGTAATCATTTTCACCCGGGTCAACGATAGTCATCCGTTTGGATTTTCGGAAATAATTAAATGCCTGGTTGGCGAGGATACGGTAAACCCACGTGAAGAATTCGCTTTCAAACCGGAAAGAATTGATGTTCCGGTAAACTTTTATAAAAGTCTCCTGGTAAAGATCTTCGGCATCCTGGTAATTTTTCGTAAAATGGAAAGCCAGCCCCATGACTCTTTCGCCATATTTGCTCATGATTTGCTGGAAAGCCATCTCATCGCCATTTTTTATTCGCTCGATTATCTCGATTTCTTGCTGATCCATATATCAATCTCTTTTTTTAGACCAAGGCGGGTTTATATGGTTGTCAATACGGGTGAGGAAATAATGGCTGTTAGTGTAAAACAAGAAACTTTCCCCTAATTGTTGTGTGTCCGTTTTTTACTGCCGCAATATAAACCCCGGATGGGACAAGTTTTCCATTAATATTTTTTAAATTCCACGGGATAATTTCATCAATTCCGGCTGTTTTCGGCGCTAATGTCGTACTCCAGACCAATTCTCCAAGCAGGTTATATATTTTAAAGGGAGTATTAATGTTAGACGGCTCAATATTTGTCCAGTGAAATTGGAAGGAAACATTCTGAAACGATGGATTTGGATAAGAATAGACGACGCCATCTTCTGTTGTTGGACCTCTTTCAAAAACGGATCGATATACGTCGGGGATTCCCCACCCATATCGATTATCGGGAGTGTCGGCATAGGACGCATATTTCTTAAGTCGTTCGATGATTTGTGCCGGTGGCAGATAAGGATATTTTTCCATGACCAGGGCGGCTGCGCCGGCAATTAGCGGGGTGGAAAATGAGGTGCCGCGTCCGTTTGTGTAAGAACTAAATGAGCTGGCGGTTGCAATATAGGCGCCCACCCCAAGTGCACATAAATCAGGTTTAATGCGTCCGTCAGCGGTAGGTCCGTGAGAACTAAAGGAAGCAATTGTACCTTGCAGGTCAACCGCCCCGCAGCTGAGGGCGCCATAAGCGTCTGTTGGCGTGTGCAATCCGCCGTCGGAATAATATTTTACGAAGTTACCGGCAGAAATTGTTGATAAAATACCACGATCAAAAGCCCAGTTAATAGATTTTGCAGATTCAGTGGTTTTACCATCGAGATCTTCAAAAAAATAATCGTCATCACTGTTATTAAAATCCCGATAGACTACTGATGAACTGATAATATCTGCGCCAAGCGCATCCGCCCATTCCACAGCGGCGACTAACCGGTCTTCTTCGATTATACTCTCAGAACCAATGCGTTCGGTTTTTGCCAGCAGAAATTCTGTTCCGTATGCGGCGCCGATATACGTATATGGAACATACCCTCCGACCACACTCCAAACCGATGTTCCGTGATTACTTTGCGCCCCTCCCGATGTAGTGTCCTCCGGGATTTCATCTTGAACATTATCATCGTTGAAAATGAAATCTCTTTCAGCAATTAAACGCCCCTCGTTTATAATATGCTGAAAGACGGGATGGTCTTTATAAAAACCCGCATCAATCACCGCGATACGAACACCCTTGCCGGTATAGCCGGAATCATGGACAGTGGGAATATTCAATTGCGCAAGCTGATTAAAGGAATTTCCATAGGCATTAGTATCAAGCATGGTTTTTGCGAGAATTGAAGAAGGTTCTATTTTATCAATGGGATGTGACCGTTTGTAGATTCTCACCGGCTGAACCTGTTTCACGAAAGCGAGTTCCTGTAATTCCTGAATCTGCGAGGGGCGCGCATAAGCCGAATATGCTCTCAGCGATCGGGAATAATGAACAATCTTGACCACATGAGTTGCTATTTTATTGTAGAGGGAATCGTCGGGTTCAGAATTAGAAAGATAGTCCGAAGATCCTGTACCTTTGACTGACAATCGTTTTAGTGCTTTTTCGTGAAGAGCAACCGGTCTTGTATTGGTTGGCGTTAATTTTGATTCGTCCAGGTAAATCCAGACTTTAATCGGCGCATTGGACGGGGTATTCGCTACTGAAGAATGAACTAACACAGAACTGAACATAAAGACCAGTCCAAATACAATCGCAATTACCGTTACTTTTTTATCAATAAAGATTTTCTGCGTGTCCTCTATTTTCCAGTGTTTTCTCCGTTATAAGCCTTAATAATTTCTTTTACCAGCCGATGCCGAACGACATCACTGTGATCAAAATATATAAAGTCAATGCCGTCAATATGGTTTAAAATATTTTTGGCTTCAATCAAGCCGGATCTTTTTTTATCGGGGATATCAATCTGGGTAATATCTCCGGTAATGATGGCTTTTGAGTTGGCGCCAAGACGCGTAAGGAACATCTTCATCTGCATGCTTGTAGTATTCTGAGCTTCATCCAGTATAACGTAGGCGCTATTTAATGTGCGTCCACGCATGTATGCCAGAGGTAAAATTTCGATAGTATGCTGGTCTGTAAAATTCTTAAATTTTTCAGCCGGCAACATATTATGAAGAGCATCATACAGCGGCGCTAAATAGGGCTCGATCTTCTCTTTCAGGTCACCGGGCAGGAATCCGAGGCTTTCACCCGCCTCTACAGCCGGACGGGTCAGGATAATTCGTTTTACATCATGGTTTCGCAAAGCTGCGATGGCGATTGCGACCGCGAGATAGGTTTTGCCGGTTCCGGCGGGACCTATGCCGAAGACAATATCATTGTGCAGTGTCGATCTATAATAACGTTCCTGGTTAATAGATCGTGGTTTTATCGCGCCATTCTTTTTATAGAGGATTACGGTGTCCGGCGTGATTTCCTGATGTTGCTTTTGTCCGCCCAATTCAACATTAATTAATGTGTTAAGGTCGTTTTCATCAATATAATCTTTGCGGCTAATGGTCAACAGCATTTCGGCGATGACGCGATTCACCTGCTCAATTTGGAGATCGTCACCTGTCAGGATTATCCTATTTCCGCGAGCGAATATTTTTATTGGGAATTTGTCTGAAAGAATTTTTAATAGCGCATCATTGACGCCAAATACTAAAAAGGGGTCTATACCTTTGATTTCGATTTCTTTTGTCGCCATTATTCCTCTCCGTTAAAAATACGGAATATAGTTTTAAGAATTTTTAATCCAAATACAAGTGATTCTTACATTGTATTTCATTTTGTCATTATAATCATCTTTGATATTGGCTTGGTAAATGTAATTTATCTTTTGAGTTAGCGCTAAATGATAAGTTAATCGAGATGGTAACGAAACAAAGTTAAAATGGAGATAGATATGCGAGCACAAGTATTTGCGATACTGACTGCTGTTGCCTGGGGAGTTGGAGGATATTTTGAGAAAAAGGGGCTTCACTATGGAAACATGGCGCCTCAAATGGGCATTACAATTCGGACACTGGTTGCATTAATTATTCTTTCTGCGGTGAGCTTCCCTTACTGGAAGTCGGTCGTGAATGCCGGTCCAAAATCTCTGCTTTATATCATCATTGGCGGAGGTGTTATTGCCGGCGCCTGTGGAATGCTATTCTTTTACATTGCTATAAAAGGTGCGCCTTTAAGCCGGGTAATGCCAATTGCTTTCACGTCGCCGCTCTTTGGAGCGCTTATGGGGATAGCTCTGGGCGGCGAACCCGTATCCGTTAAGTCTTTATTGGGAATGGCAATGACTGTTTGTGGGATAGTGCTGTTAACTGCGGGGTAATGTCAAACGATCTTAATTCCAAGTTCTTTTAATTGCTGTGGACTTACTGTGGTTGGGCTTCCATCCATGAGGGAGGCTGCGCTGGTGGTTTTGGGAAAGGCAATTACGTCGCGAATATTGTCAACCCTGCATAAAATCGATACCAACCGATCAAATCCCAGGGCAATCCCGCCGTGGGGCGGAGCGCCGAAAGACAGCGCATCAAGCAGGAATCCGAATTTGGCTTCAGCTTCTTCTTTGCCGATTCCCAGAACGTCAAACATTTCTGTTTGCATTGCCACGGTGTGATTACGGATACTTCCACCGCCAATTTCCTGACCATTGATCACCACATCATAGGCGCGTGCATGGACGTTTTTCAGCCTGGTTTTCATAAGCTGTCGTTCCTCCGGGACCGCCGATGTAAAAGGGTGATGTACGGCTATATAGCGCTGGTCTTCTTCGCTCCATTCGACCAAAGGAAATCGTGTGACCCATAATGGTTTAAAGATGTTTTTGGAAATTATGTTAAGCTGTTTTGCTACAGTTTGTCGCAGGTTTCCAAGCGCCGGATATGTCACGGATTGTTCATCGGCGATAAAGAGAAAAATATCGCCTGCCTGAGCGTCAAACTTGCGGATGAGCTTTGTCTCTATTGCCGACAGGAATTTTGAGATACCGCTCTCGAGTCCGTTTTCGCTTACTTTTGCGAACGCCAGTCCTTTTGCGCCCCAACTGCGGGCTTTTTCGGTCAAATCATCGATCTGTTTGCGTGAGAATTTGGCGCCACCGGGAACACATATCCCCGCCACAACGCCCCCGGATCCAATAACGGCTTGAAACACCTTGAATTCAGATTGAGCCATTAGAGTATTAAGAGTATGAATTTTCATTCCAAAGCGCAGATCCGGTTTATCGGAACCGTAAGTCGCAAGCGCTTCTTCGTAAGACATTTTGGGAAATGGAAGATCCAGATCAACATCAATAACATCTTTGAAAACACGTTGTAACATCAATTCGGTGCACTCCATGACATCTTCTTCTTCAACGAATGTCATTTCCACGTCGATCTGGGTAAATTCAGGTTGCCGGTCAGCCCGTAAATCTTCATCCCGGAAACATTTGACAATCTGAAAATAGCGGTCAAAACCGGATATCATCAGAAGTTGTTTATATGTTTGCGGCGATTGCGGCAACGCGTAAAAACGCCCTTTGTGGTTGCGGCTGGGAACCAGATAGTCCCGCGCTCCTTCCGGGGTGCTTTTCATCAGAAAGGGCGTTTCGATCTCTAAGAAATTGTTATCTGTATAAAATTTACGGACACTTTGCGCCGCTTTATGACGCAGCGCGATTGTGTTCTGGAGTTCTTTGGTGCGCAGTTCCAGATAGCGGTATTTTAAACGTAAATCTTCCAGACCGGTCGAACGGTCGGTAACGAGAAAAGGTAATGTTTTTGCGGGGTTCAATATCGTAATTTCGTTTGCGAGAATTTCAATATCACCTGTAGGCATCTCTGTATTGATTGCCTCATCGGGACGATTTCTGACGATGCCTCGTACTGCAATCACATCTTCGGCGCCAAGTTTATGAGCCTTTGCAAACAGTTCTTTGCCCTGTTCAGGATCGAAAACAACCTGTGTCATGCCGTATCGGTCGCGCAGGTCTGCGAAGATCAGTCCGCCAAGATCTCTCCGGCGGTTAACCCAACCGTTGAGGATAATTGTTTGTCCAGAATGTTGTTTTCTCAATTCGCCACAAGTCACTGTTCTTTTTAACATACTGTTCCCTTGCTGTTCGTTTATTTCTTTTTGATAAATTTTAGTTTTTTATGACCAGAGGTTTTTGTTAAAACTTCGTACATCTGTTTGGATGTTTTACACGTCAGCAATGCTTTCCGCCCGTTTTCATCCAGCGCCTGACCGACCATTGACATAAAATGCATGTGAGGAGCCGATGCGCTTTCCGGAGACAGGGTCAGCACAAAAATCTGCGACGGCTTACCGTCAATAGAATTAAAATCAACTCCCTCGGGCTTCAGTCCGATGGCGCAGACAAGCCGTTGAACTGCGTCTGTTCTGCCGTGAGGAATAGCGATTCCGAACTGAATTCCGGTTGACATACTTTCTTCCCGGTCGAACACGGCTTTTTTAGCGCCGTTAAAATTCTTAATCAAGCCGTTTTGATTTAGAACTTCCAATAGCTCATCAATAATATCCTGTTTGGCGTCGCTCTTTAAACGGGGTATTAAAACATCTTTAGAAATATATGCTGCCAGGTCAGAGCGAATGCCGGCTCCGGTCATCCGTTCCTGCAACCGTTTTGCAATAGCCTCTCCATCGATAGGCTTTCGCAATTCTTTTACAGTTGACTCAAATTCAGCCAGGACTTCGTACATGGCGGTATTGATATATGGGACCTCGGACTTACTGCAATCAAATTCAATTTCTTTACCCTTGTTGTGAACGCCAATGATCATTTCGTCTTTTCTTAGCTGGTAGATTTTTTGACTCTGATTGAGCGTATGTACAAAGAAGCCTTCAGAATCGAATATGGACAGTAATTTGCTTGTCATTAAACCGGATGTCTGTAAAGATGGAAATTTGAATAACAACCGGGTTCCCTCCCCGGTCGTTATTGATTTTCGGACTCCTTCTGCATCATGACGAAACAACGTTTTTAGAAAAGGTAGTGTGATGAGAGTCGTCATCAGTGTCATTAATACCGCCACGCCAAATATTTCCGGGGAGAGCAATCCGGCAGATAATCCGATACCGGCGGTAATCAGGGCAACTTCACCTTTTGGCAGCATACCAAATCCAATTCTCAGGGTGCCCAGAAGATTAAAATTGCTGAAAAGGGTTGGCAAGCCGCAACCGATGAGTTTTGCGATAATGGCGCCAAATGTATAAATGATTCCAAATAGTAAAATGTTTTTTGATGATAATAATCTGATATTCACAAGCATACCCATGACGGTAAAAAAGATCGGCACCAGGAAAGAATAAATGGGGTTTAACTTTTCCATAATTACATGGTTGATATCCGTCTTTGATAAAGACAATCCCATGATATAAGCGCCGATGATCATGGCGAGTCCGGCTTCTTCGAACAGACCCGCAAGGATCAAAGCCAAACCCAGCGCCATCATGGCGATTGACGAACGGTCTCTGAACCACTTTAACAGGATACCGATTTTGCGGGACGCTACCAAGCCTATGACCGTCGCTGTCAGCCAGATGCCAATCGCTTTTGCAGCGATTAAACCGATATGACCCCAGTTTACATTTCCCGATGCTTTTGAAGCGGACATTACTCCCAAACCAACTGCAAGCAGAATAATTCCCAACACATCGTCAACAACTGCGCCGGACAATATTGTGACCCCCTCGGGTAAATCCAGTTTGCCCTGTTCGGATAGAATCCGCGCCGTAATCCCCACAGAAGTGGTGGTGGCTATAATTCCAAGAAATAAGCAGGCTGGAGAAAAAAATCCAAGAGTGACGCCAAACAGCATTTTTGAAAAAATAATTGTTAGAAGATCGCCGACGAGAAACGATATCACAACCCCGCCGATTCCCACCAGGCTTCCAACCATTGAATATCGCATAAATAATTTAATGTCTGTTTCCAGACCCGCCATAAACAGAAGAACTATCGATGCAAGGGCGCATATACCATATAACTCCGGAGAAATGGGGAACTGCTCTGTATATATTGGAAAGAGACCGTTCGGAAATCCGGGAATTGACAGAGTTCCTATTAAATAAGGCCCGATAAGAATCCCCGCTGTCAACTCGCCCAACACACCGGGCAGATGCATTTTCTCAAAAAAGATATTCCCCAACCGGGCGGCAAACAAAATGACACCGAGCTGAATTACCAGCATCATCATCCGATGGGTCATCCCCATTTCCGTAATGTTATCATAATTCCCGTATGTCCATCCTGTTATAAGGATAAGAACCAGAAGTGTTTTGAACAATCCCGGTATTTTAGTAAAATAATTTTTCATAGTATTTTTTTATCCGGCAATGTTGATTAAGTATCTATGTATATGAAAGATGTTGCCGGAAATTAATTAGTTCAAAAAGGGCGTCGTTAAATATACCTAATTCGAAAAGGGTTTTAATACTTAATCCCGACCAGTCGGGACAGAGATCGCAGACCTGCCCGCCATTTCCTGCCTGTGCGTCGCACGCAGACAGGCTCTTTGGCAGGCGGAGATTATTATAAATTTGCAATTTGAAACTTTCTCAAAGAGACCCCTTCGGGGAAAATTTGAAATTTTGGCTTGTCCAGGTTAGGTTCGTCTATAGGATTGCTTTTTTGCATTTTTCTATATTTCTCCGCTAATAAAGACTAAGAATATCTAATGGGGTAAAGTTCATGACAAAGTGCATCTTCATAAACAGATTCCAAAAGCCCTGGACCTAAAATCCTATGTACTTTCCCGATTGCATCGGGACTGCTCCGATTATCTTCTCTGATATTTCATTTTCATTCAAAATTTGTAAATTCCTTTTAAATCCTCTGCGTTCTCTGCGCCTCTGCGTTTATATTTTTCCCACATTTGAAAATCTAAATTTACCTTTTTGAATAGGATCTAAATAATGACAAATGGTAAATCCGAAAACGTTTAGTCGTGATAAGGATAAGAGAAACTATTTTTTTAAATCGCTCAGGTTCATAAAACAGGAACCCTCAAAGCGCGCTCCGTCTTCAATTACAATTTGAGATGCATTAATGTCACCTTTGAGCAGAGCCGTTTCGCCCAGAATGACCTTGCCTTTCGCGACCACGTTGCCCTCGACCTTTCCGCTAATATTCAGATTCTCTCCATTTAGCTGTCCGTGAATCCGGGCTGTGGTGGATAGGGTTATTGTTCCATCTGTACAAATGTCACCGGTAACTTTACCGTAGATTATGATATTGCCTTTAAGCTGGACGTTACCGGTGATAGTAGTGTCTTCGCCTAAAATAGTATTGATCGCCGTGTCTTTTTTCTTCATCATAACGTGTTAACTAACCCCCGTGATTTTTTACCGAGACATCCGACCGCCTGTAGGAATATATCATACTTTGCGGGTCAATAGGTTTTCCCTCTCGCCATATCTCAAAATGCAGATGCGGCCCCTTACTGATACCGGTATTACCCAAATATCCAATGATATCACCCCGGTTAAGATATTGATGTTCTTCTACGACATTTCTCTGATTATGTCCATAAATTGTAAAATATCCGCTTGGATGATATATAATAACCGTGTAGCCAAGGTCATGGGTCCAGTTGGAAAAAACGACGACGCCCGAAGCGGACGCTCGTATCGGATGTCCTTCGGGAGCGGCAATATCAACCCCGTAATGATTATCCTGAGTCAGAACATGATCATCAATAAACCCCTGGGTGATATATCCATCTACCGGCGGATAAATTGGCACATTGTCCAGATAGCTGATTTCAATTGCTTTTTCTTTCCTGTGATTGATTATACCGGGAGGAATGAGCAGGGAATCGACATTAATGGAATCCATAGACGGTATATTGAGATCCGCCCCCAGGACTGAGCGGATATATTGATCCATTTGGCGGATTTTATTATAATCGCTGAGAATCCTAATGACTTTTAATCGATCTTTAATGAGCTGTTCGTTTTCAACAGTAAGCGCGTTGTATTTTAAAGCCCGGGGCAGAAAAACAGCTGTTCCTGCAATAACTCCAATGATAACCAAGAGCAGAAACGTGATAATCAGGCGCACGACAATAATATTAAATGTCAATTTGAAAGGATTGGCGCGGCTATCGCTGATTAAGTGCAGCGTGTAATATCGCTTTTTCAATTTGTTTGTTCCTCTATAGATTCAAATAATTCAACCAACCTGGTTAAATCTTCTTTCGAGTAAAATTCTATTTCAATAAATCCCTTTTCTTTTCCTTTGATTTTTACCCGGGACCCGACGATGTGCATCAAGCGATTCTCAATAGATTTATACATCTTTACCGGAAGTTGTTTTTTTACCGGTTCGGGTTTCTGCTGTAGGGAGTCGATTTTCTTGACAAGCGCTTCGACGGCGCGAACACTGAGTTCGTCTCGTTTAATGCGTCGCCAGAGGTTAATTTGCTGATCTTTATTTGTAATAGATACGATTGGTCGAGCGTGTCCGGCGGTAAGTTTTTGCGCACGTAAATCCCGCAATATTTCCTGTGGAAGATTTAGCAGGCGCAGTGAATTGGTGATGGTAGAACGATCCTTACCCACTTTTGTGGCGATGTCTTCATGAGACAAATCGAAAGTGTTTGTAAGCATGTAGTAGGCTTCAGCTTCCTCGACAGGATTCAGATCTTCCCGCTGGAGGTTTTCGATTAGCGCCAGCTCCATCATTTCGACTTCACCGGATACTGACAATACATAGGCGGGAATGCTTTGTCGCCCCAATTCTGTGCACGCGCGAAGACGGCGTTCTCCGGCGATCAGCTCAAATCCGTCATCAATTTGCCGGACTGTGATAGGCTGAATAATGCCGTTTTCACGAATCGATTGTTTTAATTCTTCCATCGCCTGCAGGTTGAATTCTTTTCTAGGCTGGAAGGGATTGGCGCGTACCTTTTCAATTTCTATCTCGGCAATCTGATTGACGAGATCAAATCCCTGTGGAAATTCAGGGATTATGGCGCTGATGCCTTTACCTAATCTCTTGGCTGTCATTACTAAGTATTTCTCCAACTAAATCCATATAATCATGCGCTCCCGCCGATGACGCATCATATAGAATGATCGGTTTTCCGAAGCTTGGCGACTCGCCCAGACGAACATTCCTGCGAACGACAGTTTTATATACTTTATCCTTAAAATGACTGCGAACCTGGTCTGATACCTCTTGCGAGAGCCTTAAACGCGAGTCGTACATTGTCATAAGCACGCCTTCGATCTGAAGTTCGCGATTGAGACTTTTCTGAACCAGTCGGATTGTATG
This sequence comes from Fidelibacterota bacterium, assembly GCA_030603165.1. Taxonomy (GTDB): domain Bacteria; phylum Fidelibacterota; class UBA2242; order UBA2242; family UBA2242; genus UBA9312. Next base: position 4,158 of record JAUVYH010000078.1, on the reverse strand, counting down.
TAATAACTGTCCTAAGCCCTCCATTGCATAGTATTCGCACTGGATAGGAATGATGACGGAATCAGATGCGGTCAGGCTGTTAATCGTTAACAGTCCAAGCGAGGGAGGGCAGTCAATGATGATGTACTTGTAATCCTTTTTAAGGTTCTCAAGAGCCTTTTTGAGGACATTTTCACGTCCAATCAGGGAAACCATTTCAATCTCGGCGCCAACCAAATTCGTTGTTGAGGGTGAAATATCAAGGTAGGGGATTTCCGTCTGGTAAACAGCATCGTTAATATCCCAATCATTTATCAAAACCTCATAAATACTTTTATCGAGGGACCTGTAATCGATGCCGCAACCAATGGTGGCATTCGCCTGTGGATCCATGTCAATAAGTAATGTATCGACTTCTGATACGGCTAAGCCGGCGGCTATATTTACAGCGGTAGTAGTTTTACCGACCCCGCCTTTTTGATTGGCGACGGTGATTATTTTTGTCACTTTATTTCTCTAACTTCAATAATTACAATCAGTACAAGTGTTTCAAGCCCGTCGTTTCGAGCATAGCAAATTTAATCCCAGCTCCCTGTAAAATCAAGTTAAAAGGCAGCTAAGCGTTCCCAACAGAATTAGAGTACGACAGATTCTCATACTATGTCAGCTTTCAAAAAAAACAATCAAATTCCTTGCCCCATGGACGGGTTTAGTTTACCTGTTTTTGGACACCTTCGCGAATGATAATCTGTTTAAAAGGCGCTGAGAATAAAAAGCATTTGGAGCTCCGGGCTTTATTATTATATTTAAATCTGCTTTTTGGGTGTGGTGTTGAGATAACAGGGAAGATTTGAATGAAATATGTGGTATATATCTACAGGTGGATAGTTACCATTGCGATTTTTTCACTGATAGCCGCGCTGGTTTTTATCGGAATGATATTCTATCCGCCACAACAGATTGTCATACTAATCAGACCATTGTGCCGCTTGATACTGCGAAGCATCGGAGTGCACGTGAAGGTAACCGGTCTTGATAAGTTTGACCATACAAAACCCTATTTGATTATCTGCAACCACGAATCCTTGTTGGATGCATTTATTTGTCCCGGCTATATACCTCTGTTTTTCTCTGTACTTGAATTGGCGGATCATTTTTCCTGGCCGATTTGGGGTAAAATGACGACCAGATGGGGAAACATACCGGTGGCAAAAGGTAGTCTGAAAGAAACAATTCAGAGTCTGGACAGAGCCAGAGAAGCGCTGAATCGGGGAACGTCCATTCTGATTTTTCCGGAAGGACAACGTACCGTTACAGGAAAACTGAATCGGTTCCGAAGGGGGGCGTTCCATCTGGCAAAAAATGCGAAAGCAGACATTCTTCCAATAGGAATGAAGGGACTCTACCTGGCAAAAACACGTGGCGACTGGCGGGTGCGTTCTATGAATGTGAACTTTAATTTCGGCGAACCCTATCTTTATGAAGACTATAAGCATTTAAGTATAGACGAATTAAGGAAGTGGGCGGATACCAGAATCAGGAAATTAAAGGATAATTTTTAAAAGCTTCTCCCACATTTTTATTTTCATGTATTGAGAAATCCAATATTATTTGTTAAATTTTGAACATGAAAAAAACAGACTTTTCATTTTTACCTGAAAGAAAGCAACTATTATACGAACAAATGGCGCGATCATATCGTATTCAGGAACGCCAAAAGAATACAGATTGGGCGCCGTTTAAAGAAAAGATGATTGAGAGTAAAATCGCATTGGTTTCAGTGTGTGGCGCCTATTTAAAAGACGACGAGCCTTTTACGGCGGATGAGAGTGATCTCAATTATTCTTACCGTGAAATTGATATTAATTTCAATCGTAAAGATTTGAAATTCTTTCCAATTGACTGGGAAACCAGTGAAGTAAAAGAAGATTTCAATGTGGTGCTTCCGATCGATCGCCTTATTCTCCTGCAAAAGGAGGGCTTGATCGGAAAGATCAACGATTATCTGTACAGTTTTTCCGGGGCAAACAACAATTCGGGTCTTTTGACAAAATCTGTCAAGAAAGTGGCAAAGGAGTTAATAAAGGCGGAATGTCATGGCGCTTTAATTATTCCTTGTTCCGCCAGGACGGCGGAAACCGCTTGCATGATCGCATCCCAGATTGAGGCGGCTCAAATTCCCACTGCGCTGTTAACGCCATTTTATGAGCAGGCGCTGATATTGTCGCCGCCAAGATGTGCTTTTATTAATTTCCCTTTTGGGCGGATCATTGGAAAGGCAAACCACGTCACATTACACACTGCCGTTATTAGAAAAACATTGAATTTATTTGAAAAAGCAAAAGTGGTGGGTGAAGTATTAAGCCTGAATTTCATCTGGTCCTACGATAAGTTGCCAAATTGGTAGAGAACTAAAAACAAATCAAAAAAGCCACTGATAACAGTGGCTTTTTTAATTTGCAACGAGTGTTCAGATAAATCACATCAGACCTCGATATTCAGTTTTTCTATTCCCAAACTAATATTTCCGGATCCGATAGAAATGTGTTCAGTTGATGTCAATTTTACAGTGAATTATATCCGGATTTTTTAGAGTCTTTTAATGGCTGGTTGCTAAGCGGTGCCGCTGAATATCCCAATATACTACTCTTGCCACACTTCAATCCGTAAGCTCGATTTTTCCTCTTAATGCTTTAATTTGACCTCGTTTGGATTTGCTATCGAGGCGTTTGATCTGAGAACTTATAGTCGGTTTGGTAGGTTTCCGCTTTTTTTGTGTAACTAAAACGCTCTTTACAAGATCTTTTAGTCGGCCTAATGCAATGTCTCTGTTTTTTTTCTGACTCCGTTGCTGCTGAGCCTTGATGACAATTACACCTTCTTTGGTAACGCGTTTATCATTTAACTTCAGCAGGCGTTGCTTATATAAATCCGGTAGCGATGAGTTCTTTATATCAAAACGTAAGTGTACGGCGGTGGATACTTTATTAACGTTTTGACCTCCCGCTCCCCGGGCGCGAATAGCAGTAATTTCGATTTCGTTGGTCGGTATAACGACCCGTTTAGAAATTTGAAGCATATTTCTTTCTCTAATCAGCGCCTACTTTGTATGAAAATGGCGTTGTATTATCAATTTTTTCTTTTCTCAAATCTCTCAAAAACCCCTTAAACTCCAAATTCATCGAAGAACTCTCGTGGTTCACTCGATCGAATTGTTAGGTAGTTAATTTGTAAATAGTTTTATTCTTACTTCCGGTTTTTTTTAACATGTTCATTTCAACGCCTTTTCTTAAATTCCTACTTGCCGTAGATGAAGAAATATTTTTAAATATATTCATGAAATCTTTTCTGGTGAATTCTTTTTTCCCTAATGATATAAAATACTCCAATCTATCAACATCGGTCATTGTTTTATTAGTAAAATCTAACAAATCATTCAAGGATTTTTCTAATACATTAAGCATATATTCAATAAATAATGTTGATTTCCCCATTTTATCACTTTGTGCCAATGCTTCATAATAATCTTCTTGTGTCTGGCTTATAAGAGTTTCAAAAGGTAGAAACTCAAAAACAGGATACTTACTCATTAAAATAATTGTCTGCCATAGCCTCCCCATTCTACCATTACCATCTAAAAATGGATGAATAAATTCCATCTCGTAATGGAATACACAACTTTTAATTAATGCTAATTCATTTACTCCTTTTAAGTATTTAAAAAGATCATTCATTAAAAACGAAACATTTTTTGCCGGCGGCGCTAAATGAGCCATCCCGGAACCTTGAAAAATCCCAACCTCCCTACTTCTAAGTTTACCTGGATTATCTATCAAATTGTTCATTAATAATTTATGGGCATAAAGAAGCGATTTGATTGAAAATGGGTCGAATGATTTTAATTTATCATAAACATTTATAGCATTTTTTACTTCTGAAATATCTTTTTGAGATCCAATTACTCTTTTGTTTTCTACAAGCGCTGTTATTTGATCTTCTGATAAAATATTCCCCTCTATTTTCAATGAAGAATGGATAGTTTTTATCAAAAATCGGCAGAATACTCCGTTGCTTGCAACGGAGATGAATGCCGTAGCGGGGTTTGGGACTGCAAACCCCATCTTATCTTTAAAATTCCGGTGACGCGAAGCGGCAAAAAATTGGCGTAATACCCCGCAG
>JAUVYH010000036.1 GCA_030603165.1 Fidelibacterota bacterium | reverse complement strand
ATGTTCAATAAGTCTTTTTACAGCGGCTCTCAGGCTCTGGAAGTATCCCCAGTTTTTCCATTCGTAAACTTCATTTGTTCTTTTGTCTGTTTTCGGTGTTTTAAATCTTCGCTGAACAATCCAATTTAACTCTTCGGATATTATTCTGAATTTTTTATCAATTATTATTTCCATAATCAGTTCCTTTCACTGTGTTAAAATGGTAAAGTTATTTGACATCGTTCACGCTCCAAACGTCCCAGGCTTTCAATGTAAAAATCCGGGTCTTTTTCTATTGCGATAAACTTCCGTTTAAGCCTGTGACAGGCAATAGCCACACTCCCCGATCCACTGAAGGGGTCAAGTATTATTTCGCCTTCATTTGAAAGTGTCCTGATTAAGTAACCGATAAGGCTTATTGATTTCTGCGTAGGGTGTTCTGTACGCTCTGACTGTGGTAAATTATCCTTGCTTGGATAGTAAAGCGTTTGGGAAGGGTAACGATCTCCGGTTGTGTTTACAGTCGTGTAATCCTTTTCCTGTTTTCGGGTCTTGTTACCCGCTTTGTGTTTTTTAACGTATGGCAAGCCCTTTTCAAATATCGGATTAAAAACAAGGTCTTTTGTCTTTGCTTTCCTTTTAGCCCAAACAGTGATCAGCTCAACGTTTGAACGTGGCATTTTATTATTTACCGGTTGCCCGCTTTTTATCCAAGTCCAGTAAAAGCGGAATCGGAAGTATTTCTGAAAAGCGTTCCCGATTGCCAAACTGGTTAGATAATCGCAGAACATAGCAACCTGCCCGCTGTCTTTTAATATCCGGTTGAATTGCTCAGCGTAAAATTCAAAATCATGGTTTTTAAAATTCCAACTTTTATAAAGGTCTGCTAAAGCTGTTACATAAGGCGGATCAGTAAGAATTAAGTCAACTGAATTGCTTTCAATTTCCGGCAATATATCGACATTATTTCCAAGTGTGATTCTGTTTAATAAGGCTTCAATCATTCCGTTATTCCCATTTTGTTTTAATAAAATTAATTACAGAATTTCTCAAAAGGTTTAACTTGTCAATTTCTATTTTATAACTATCATATTCCCTGTAATATTTATCTAAATCAATTTCATCTTCTATCGCATTTTTAATTTTATCTGATAGTACTTCAGGTTCTAATGCGTCAAGTTCAACTGCATAACTACCATATTTGTCAATGAATTTTTTAGTTCTTGTATCACTCTTTTTTATTGCGGCAGGATCGTATGGTAAATCATATTTTTCAATATCTTCTTTTGTTAAGGCAATTCGCTTAAAATAAATTCCTGTTAGATTCATTTCTTGCTCTAAGGTTATTTTCATAGATCTTAACATTTCCATGCCGGAAGGATCGAAATCCCCAAAATAAAGCATTAACACATTTTTATTTCTTTGGTTATAAAATTGAACACGTTTTCTAAAGTCGTTAAGGAAACTTACAGAAACAAATCCCCTGCAAGTTATTACAGGTACATTGTAATTTCTTGCTATATCTGTGAATATAGTTCTAAGTGCATCTTTTTCTATCCATATTTCAATGTATTTATCCTGTGACTGAAGTAAATTCCTTGAGTATCCATTCAAAAAATAATCTATTTCTTGACTTTAAAACTTTCTTTGTTATTGAATCCTCTTAAATCTTGAAATGCTCTTACCCTGTCCTCAATATCATTCCAATCAATATAGCCGTCTATCCTTGCCCATTTGATAAGATTGGATAACATTGTATATTGACTAACATTATTTGGAATTTTCCCACTTCCAACTAATTGATAATACACTTGTCTAAGAGTCAATGGTTTGTAATTATCAAGTTTATCCAGAATTATTAAAACATCTTCTAACTTTTTTAAATTCTTTTCTGTCCATTTAAATTTTTTTCTCATTGTTTCACCTGTTTAACAGCGGTCATAACAAACATTCTACCGCCTCCCGTTGCCGTTTAGTTGGTCTTGCCGATCCGGTTAGAATAAGATAGTCCAACTCCCGACGGTTTAATAATATCTTGCCGTCGATCCTGTTAATTGGAATTTTACCCGCTCCGATTAATTTGCGCATCTTGCTTTGGGAAATTCTGCAATAAATAGCCGATTCACCGACGGTCAGCCATTTTGAATTTAAACTCTTTCCCAAGAGGTCAATCTTGTGATCCAATTTCTCTAATATCTGGAGTATTTCTTTCATCATTCTGTTAAGCGAATAAAGCGACTATTTGAGACATTTTCAAAGTCCAATCTCGTTAGTAGAATCAAATTTTTGTATCATTCTTTCTTGGCATAATAATACTAAGGCTGATTATTATCGCTATGAGTGTCTGGAACATCACTATCTGTTATTATTACATTAATTTTAGGAGCGATTTTTTTCTCAATTTCACTCTTAGAAAAAGGCACATACTCGCCTGTCATTTCAAAGCAAAGCCTTAGTGCAGCTACATTGCCCGAACAAGCCTCTTTACTAAGTGCCGCAAACCATAAGTGTTTATCACCTGAAAATAACTCCCTCAACCGTCTGTCGATTTCATTACTAAATTGCTTTTTCCATTTATAAAATGTGTTCCGAGCAATGCCTAATTTTTCAATTAGACAAAGGTCTGTTTCATTAAAGTTACTTGCAACAGTTTCAATAAAACTTTTCTGTTTTAGCGTGAGTAATTTTTTGTCTTCCATAAATCTAAGTTCCTGTCCTTTCTAAATCTGTATTATTATTATTTTCATATAGGCTCATCTGAGGGTATGAGTTCATTTGTAGGCTGTCCATCTATTACCTTTACTACCTTCTCACTCTCACTTGCCTGATGTAAAGCCTCTCTGAGATTTACTACAATATTACATTGTGGCTTTTCTCTGATGTCCATTCTGGAATGTGGCACATACTCACCAGTTAATTCTAACGCTAACTTAATAGCCTGCACATCACCCTCAATCGCCTTCTTCTCCAGTGCCTTATATATTCTCGGCTTGGAATGAGCGAACTTCTCACGCAACCTTTTATCGATTTCATCTTGGAATTGCCTACGCCACTTGTAAAAAGTATTCCTCGCAATGCCTAATTTTTCAACTATCTGTAAGTCTGTTTCATTAAAGTTACTTACAACAGTTTCAATAAAACTTTTCTGTTTTGGTGTAATTTGTTTTTTGTCTTTCATAAATCTAAGTCCTTTCAATTTTGTTTTTCAGTGAAATTTCTTCATCTATCAGACCTATATTAGGAAGTTCGTTACCTTGTAACTTCCTATTATATAGGTAACAAGTAACAAAGAGTAAAAATTCCCGTAACTCCCTTATGTATAGGGCACTTACAAGGATTGGTAAAAAGGTAACGATAGGGTTATAGTCACCCCATAGTGAAGTAACAAAGGGTAACAAGTAACAAACTTTTGATTTAAAATTGCGCATCTATGTTTTCATTTTTGATTGCAAATAAAAGCTGATTTCGCTTCTTTTTTGGATCATCAACTTTAATCAATTTTGATTTTAAAGCGGTATTAATCCATTTATAAGCTGCCTTACGTGAGATTCCATATTCATTAACAATTTTTTTCACTACATCTGATTTTAGCATCCCTGTTGCACTTCCTCTGAGTATCTCCAGCACCGCCATGTTATGATCAAGATTAATATCCACTTTTTCAAACCACAGGGTTTCAGGATTCAGTTTCAAAGTAATTTCATCGGGTGATCCATCATAACGAAGGTTGAAAAATATTTTTACGTTTCCATCGGTCAATTTCCGCATTTCAATAAGTCCGTCAATTGCTCCAAAGATTGAAGATGCGCCACGAGTATTTTGCCCGCCGGCTGTCTCATTAGATTTGCGGTTGTGGTGTACAAGGATTAATGAAATATTGTTAATATTTACAAGAGTTCTAAACCTTTCCATAACTCGTTGCATTTCATTATTTGAGTTCTCATCGGAATTATGGTAGGATATTAAAGGGTCAAATATTAATACATTGGTTTCATTCTCAATTATAAATTTCTGAAGGCTTTTAAAATAGTCGTCATCGAGTATATTGAAGTTTAAAGGGTCGGTTTCAAATAGTGATCCAGTGTGCTTTAATCCTCCGGTTTCTATCATGATTTTAATTCTTTTCCTTATCCGATAATCCTTCATTTCCGCCTGAAAATAAGCCACGTTCATAGGTTCGGGTATTTCAAAGTCAAACCAGTTTCGACCCGCAATAAGTGACAAGGCTAAATTCGTTGCAAGGATAGATTTACCCGTTTTAGGTGCTCCGGATATTAATAGAATTGAGTTTGGGTCAAGAAGTCCTTTTGAAATTAAAGGGACTGGATCGGGTTCGTTATTGCTTAATATTTCATCTAAGGTTTGCCCTGAAAAAGTTATAATATTTGAAAGTTGCTCTGTCGGTTCGTCAATCCCTGTAAGTCCCAGACACTCATAGGGTTCTGCGGATTTAAGCATATTCTCAAACTGTGTTTTCGTTCCGCCGGATTCAAAGAAGTTGGTAACATCAAAGCCCGCCGGTTTTTCATCAATCCAATGATGGATCGCAATAGTCATATTTGGAAATTCTGTTTTTAGACGCTTTGAAAGTTTCAACGCTCCGGTTTTTCCCGCTTCGTCATGATCATAAGAAATTATGATTTTCTTATAACCCCTTAAAGGTGAAAGGTCTTTAGGAATAGATTGAGATCCGTTTGTAGAAGTGACTGCCTGGAAGCCCAAACTTAACAGGGATACAATGTCCTTTTCGCCTTCGCAGAAAATAAGCACCTTATTTTTTGAATAGACGCCGTAAAGTTTCTGGACTGGATATAATATATTTCCACCATGCCCGCTTATTGATTTTTGTTTGTGCCACCTAATATTAATCCTTTCGCATTTCTTATTAAAATAAATATAGGTGATACAATTTTTAGATCGGTCAAAGCCAATCTGTAAATCTTTAATTGTCTTCAAAGTCCAACATGCTGGAATTTTTCCGCCTTCCTTTAAATCATTGAAAATTGTAACCAAGTACTTATAGAAATTGTTGCCCTTAATTTTATCTGATAGTGACAATTCTTTTGGTTCTTTTAGTTGTGGTTCTGGTTTCGGTTGGGGAGTCGTTATATTGAAATTGTCGCAAATATACTTACATGATTCATTGAAGTCGTATCTCTGTACCTGCTCAACCAGTCCAATATTGTCAAGAGTCAATCCACAAACAAAGCAATGAAGGATATTTCGCTTAGGATCGTAACTTAAAGAAGGGTCGGCATCACCATTTTTGTGCTGTTCTGGTTGCAAACATCGGGTCTTATTTTGTCTGTTAAACTCCAAACCTAAGCGGTTCGCAATGTCCAGGATCGGGATTGCTTTAATCGTTTCAAGATCGTAGCTCATTCAACCGCCTTCGAATCATTTTTAACAAGCACCGCAGAAATTGAATCGGTGTCGTGTGTAGTTTGATTAAGTAAAGTAACTCATCTTTAAACGTCATCATTTACCTGTAATCTTTTTTGCCTGGCTTTGATAATCTCAATCGCTTCCGGTGGAAACAAAGCCGGGTATCCCTGTCCCCGCCGGATTGACGGAATAATTCCCTCTATCTTCAAATAGTTAATATGAGACGGTTTCAGGTTAAACATCTCGGTAAGTTCTCTCGCTGTGTAAAATTCTTTTTCTTTCATGGTGTTTACCTTTCTTTTGTTAATTATCTCTCTACCTTATTCCTGTGAAAATTCAGAATAAACGCTAAAAACAAATAAAAAAAATCCCGCCACCGACGGGAATATTTTTTCACTTTATTTTGTAAGGGTTGCTGAAAATTCAGAATAAACGCTGAAAATTCAGCATATTTATTTTATTGTGTGTCTGCTCCGGGTCTTTTATCCCTTAAAGTAAATGCTGTCTGATAGCCGATTTTTTTCTTAAAAGGAATAGGATCAGAATCTATCTTGAAATAAGATTTAAGGGTTTTTCTAAGTTCGGACACTTGCTTTTCAATATGTTTTCTTGCTCTGAATTCCCATTCCTTGTAAGGAATCAAGCCTTTGTATTTTGCCAAACTTTCCAGCATCCTCCATTGTAAGTTAGGCAGTGACGTCTTTTTATTCATAAATCCAATTTTTGAACAATGTAATCTTGACGCTTTATTTTTGCCTGTCTTTATGCTTAAGGTTTCATTGTCAATAATTTCAATGACAATATCCTTCCAGGTGTTGACGGCTCCGGTTTCCGGCTCGGTGTGCGCCTCTACCTTTGCCGTTTCGCTGGTCTGGTCTGGTTTTAGGGTTTTACGATCTTCAAAAGCTTTTGTTTTATCTTCTAAAATTGGTGTTTTCGGTAAAATCTTTTCTTTTATTACTGGTATTTCATAGCCGTGTTCTGTAAACCATGCTTCAAATTTATGTTTGAAATTACGTAGAGAACTTTTTGGCTCGTATAACTTTACATTTCCTTTGGATGCTTCTATTTGCCTCTTATAAAATTCAATCCATTTGTTTGTGTTTTTCCATTCAACTGTTAAAATTTTATAATGAAATCTTTTACGGTTTTTAATATAAGATTCAACTAATCCAGGATCACTTATGATGTCTTTATATCCATATTTTAAGAACCGTGTTGCGAAATCATTTGAATATTGCGTCATAGATTTCTTTGTCTTTAACAATTTTTCATCATCAGGTGTTTGCTTAAGTAATAAGTTACATTTTTCAAGCTGTTCTCTGTTTTTTAAAAAGTCAATTTTACGTAACTCATATTCTCTCCTTTCACTTTCAGGCAAACAATTAGAAGCTTTATTTGTATTGTTTAATATGTCATTTTCATCAAGACTCCAATAACTTGGTTTCTCATATGCACATATCAGTATGTCGACTTTCTTATTTGGAGACGCTAACTTTAAATATTCGTCTGGGTGGAGATGCTTTGAAATTAAAAGATTTGCTGGAATAACGAATTTTTCCATTTCTGGAGTAAAAGCCTCATAACCAAGACGGTCACACTTTTCAAACATTTCTTTATATCCTGGTGCAATTTCAGTATAGAACTTTGGTATTCTGGGAAATATTTCACCCCTTAAAATTCGTGTAACCCTATTTGCTTTATAATTATTATTTTCGGGTAATTCTTTTGCTTTGTTCGTCATTGCTAAATCCTCTCTTTTAGCCCTCTGTTGAAGTTAAAAGCCGGAAGCCTTAGAGGTTAGGTTTTCGGAGTCGACGTCCTATCCGGCTTTTGTCGAAAATCAATTATAAAATCAAAAAAATAGTATCCAATCTGAGCATATTTTAAGTTTTAATTTGCTTCTTATTGTTCTTGGCTTTTTTGTTCATAAATTTTAGATACTTTCTTTTTATACCTGGGGATAAGAGTATTTCTCCACAAATCCAGTTTTGCATTACTATTCTCAAGTTCTTCCATAAAAGCATTTGTATTATCTGCTTTATGCCTATAAAAAGTTGCCCCTGAATAAGCACTTGCAATCATTAGTATTTCACCAGTTTTTACAGAAATTATTTTAATCTTTGGATAGCAAATAATAGAATTAGTATCTTCAAGTTCCAAAGTTGTACTATAAGAATCGACAAGAAAAATTGCGTCAGCTCCAATAAGTTCGCCAATCTCAATTTCATTTGATAATCCAGAAATAGACATTTTTTGTTCTTTCATAATCATTTCTATCTTACTTCTTGTAATTACATTATAACCGTTTTCAAGTAAAATTTCTTCCCAATTTGTTCTAGCAGATTCTCCAGTCTCATCTGATATTGAAACGAAAACATTTTTTATGTTTCTATGGTCAGCATTTTCACTTACAACGAAACTTAATTCTATTCCTGCTGAACTTTCTTCTTGACAAAACAAATTAGCCAGATTAAAAAATATAATCATAACTATTGTTAATTTTTTCATTTCTAACTCCCTTCAATTAACGCCCTTGTTAAAAATTCAAAAGCCGGCAGCCGTCAAGGGGAAAACGGTTTTCAGCCTGGTAGCCTAAAAAGTCAATTCCTCACACAACGAACCGAGCAAAAAAAATTCTTATTGCGTCGTTCACGTCCTACCTCTGAACGATCGTAATACAAGCTCCGGTTCCACGCGTAGTAACTACCGCACTCCCTAGAAGACCAAAAGCCGGCGTATTCACCCATACTGCCATAATACCCACTGTTAATGCGCACACCACCAGGCAACGCCGAAAAGCCACTTTTGTTGGTAGCACCGGTGTTAGGGCTATTCCAATGCGATGTACCGGTTTCTTTCATTTTACCCCCTGCAACTTCATCTCCACCTATTAAATCAACTAAGGTTTGCCATTCATAATCACTTGGAATATGCCAACCTGCTGGAGCGATAGTACGGCAGTCGTTTACGGCATACCAGTTGTAGAGATGGCCATAAGTTATCGCATTATTAGGATCGTTACCATAATAACAGTAAGCTCCGGTAGTGAGATTTTCACACTCTGTAATATTCGTTACACAGGGTATCGCATCACCATTGCGGTAATGGATTGTTTTCAGATTTTCCGCCATCCATACTTGAACACCAATGGTAACTGTCTTGTACACATTACCGTCAATATCAGTAACAGTCTCGTCGTCCTTAGAACTTGTGGAATCTTTTTCACATGACAAGAAGACTAACAAGAAAAAGGCTGTCAATAAAGTCGTCATTAAAAAATGTTTACTCATTGCTTGCCTCCATCATTTTTGTTTATTATCTCTTTACTACGCTAACATTTCATTGTAATTTACTAACGAATTGCCCGTTTAACAAATGTGTCTAAATAGCCTTTAAGTATGTTTCAAGATGATATAATAGCATCTTGTAAGTTAAAAAAAGCCGGAAGCCGTCAAGGGAAACGGTTTTCAAGTCCGGAACTCTATTTCCCGCTTTTGTCAAATATCTCTAATCAAATTTAAACTACCCGATAAACTTATCAAGCGCTTTCATTAAAACACTGTTCAGTTTATCGGTTAAATAAGAATCACCAACTATGCTGTTATGAATTTTAGTCCGGTTCTGGTCCAGGTATTCCATAAAGCCCGTAATGTTATTCTCAGCCACAAGTTCTGCCAGTTTCAAGATTCCCTCGGTTGCGATCATTTTGTCTGTTGACATTTTTCACCTTCCTTTTTTATTGGTTAAAATTTATATAGCAATGCGTATCCAGTTCCGTATCCGGTTTCAGATGACAAAATATACATAAATATACACGTTTTGGGGTTTTTGGAAGTGTGGCAATAAAAGCAAAAATCCCGCCGTTTACCGACGGGAAAAGATGTGTGGGCCCCCGGGGATTCGAACCCCGAACCGACGGATTATGAGTCCGGCGCTCTAACCGTTGAGCTAGGGGCCCCTTTTCAGAAAGCGGGTAAAGTTATTCTGTTTTACAATTTATTTCAAGAAAAAATGCATGCTTAATTACTGTCATACAGCCAGTGGGTCAGGTTGATAAATTCCTCGACATTCAGAGACTCGGCACGCCGGACCAGATCGATAGGACAATCACCGGATTTATTAATAAGTAAATCGCTTAGTGAATTCCGCAGAATTTTTCGCCGTTTGCCAAAGGATGTCCTGACAACGGTATGATAATTTTGCTGAAATTCGGAATTATTGATCACCGGCTGAATCTTAATTGAGACCAGTGACGAATATACTTCCGGTATAGGTCGGAACACTTTAGGAGAAACATCGAAAGTAATGGTAGGCGATCCGTAGAATTGGGTGATCACAGATAATATTCCGTATTCCTTTGTCTTTGGTACAGCACAAAGCCGCCGGGCGATTTCTCGTTGAACCAGAAAATGGACATCGTCGATGATTTTAGCATTTTCGAATATTTTAAAGAGCAGGGGGGAAGTGATATTGAAAGGAATATTGCCGACAACACGGATTTTATGTTTTTTCGGAGCAATAGATGTAAAATTAAGTGTTAATGCATCAGCGTAGTGAAGAGTAAAATTTGAGGTCTTAGAAAATTTCTGTTGAAGGTCAGGTATTAGATCATCATCAATTTCAATGGCATGGATAATTGCACTGCTTTTTAGCAACAGATCAGTTAATGCTCCCTTTCCGGATCCGATTTCAATGATAAAATCATCAGGTTGTGGATTTATCGTTTGGACGATCTTTCGAAGAATATTCGGATCAATAAGGAAATTTTGGCTAAAGCGTTTTTTGGCGTATGGTTTCATGAATTGAGATTGAAAAATTTTATGGCTGTTTGAGTTGTATCCGAGGCAATGCCATCTAAAGGAAGATTTTTTATCTCGGCAATTTTCTTTGCAATAAGTGGAATATAAGCCGGTTCGTTGGTTTGTCCCTTGTGCGGAACCGGAGTGATATAGGGCGCATCGGTTTCCAGCATTAGCCGGTTCGTTGGTACGGCTTTTAGCGCTCGTTGTAATTTCTTCGATCCGTAGGTTATATTACCGGTAAACGAAATATGTAGTCCCAGATCGAGCATTTCTTGTGCATAATGTTCATCGCTTGAATAACAGTGTAACACTCCGTTGAAATAATTATGCTTCATTAAAATGGTTTTAATATCTTCATCGGCGCGGCGGTTATGTATGACAAGAGGAAGGTTTAGATCTTTGGCGATTTCAATTTGTTCCGATAGAAATCGATGCTGATCTTCGGGCTTGGTCGTATTCCAGTAATAATCCAATCCGATTTCACCAATGGCTTTGACTTTGGGGTGTTTTGCTAATTGAATCAACTCATGCCGCCAACCTTCTTTAGCGCTCTGCAGATCGGTCGGATGAATGCCAACTGCTACATAAACGGAATCAAATTCTTCTGCTATTTTGACGCATATTTCGGATGATTCAATATCGGTGCCGATTGTAATTATTTGATTCACTCCGGCTGTATAAGCGCGCTCAATAATAGATTTACGATCTTCGTAAAGTTCCGGATAATTCAGATGACAGTGAGTATCTATGTACATTAGAGTTTATATATACGACGTGTTAACCGACGGAAGCGCCCGGTTCGATATCGTCCATTGCGGTCACTAAGCGAAGTTTCTTGCCTTTCTTAGCGGCAAGGAGCATTCCGTTACTTTTAATACCACGGATGGTTACCGGTTGAAGATTGGTGACAACGACGATAGTTTTTCCAATCATCTGTTCCGGTTCATAATGATCGGCGATTCCGGCGACAATCTGGCGGTGTTCCTTGCCGGTGTCGATTTGCAGTTTGAGAAGTTTGGCAGTATCGGGGACTCGCTCGGCTTCCATTACTTTGGCTGTTACCAGTTTAATTTTGGCAAAGTCATCAATCGTAACCAGGTTAATATCTTTTTCAGAAGGTTTATTATCTGCTTTTTTCGGTTTGTGCTCAAGTTTTTTGGTTTGAACACGAGGGAAAAGGATCGGTAATTGTCCTAACGGTTGACCGCTTTTAAGATTACCCCAGATCAGCTTATCTGAATGCACAGGAAATGCGCCTAATAAGTCTGCAATTTTTCCCGGCATTACCGGTTCGAGAAGTTTCGCGGCAATGCGCAGACCTTCAGCCGCCGTATAGAGCACGGAGCCGGTTTTCTCTTTATCTTGTTTGACCAGTTTCCAGGGCTGTTGTATCTCCATATAACGATTAATGGACCGAACAAATGCGATAACCGTTTCAATAGCTTCGTAAAGGCGTAATTCATTAATCAGTTTATGTACGCTTATTGGGAGTGATTCGGCATTTTTGCGGACCTCTTCATCGATTTCATCCGGCTTATCTTCCCGGGGAATTAGATTGTCATAATTTTTTCGGATCAATGTTGAAATTCGGCTTACGAGATTACCGAAGTCATTTGCAAGATCGGAATTGTAGCGCCTTATGAACATCTCTTCGGTGAAATTAGCGTCCTGTCCCAACACCATATCTCTGATAAGAAAGTAGCGCACCGGATCGACGCCGTATTTATCGATAAGATCAAGCGGCTTGACGATATTCTGCAGCGACTTTGACATTTTGGTTTCGTCAACCAGCCACCAGCCGTGG
The DNA here is from genome assembly GCA_030603165.1 of Fidelibacterota bacterium. Taxonomy (GTDB): domain Bacteria; phylum Fidelibacterota; class UBA2242; order UBA2242; family UBA2242; genus UBA9312. The sequence continues at coordinate 12,301 of JAUVYH010000036.1, read as the reverse complement.
GCGAAAATTGTTTTCGGCATGGGAATACCGGCAGCTTTCAGCATTGTAGGCCAGTAAACGCAATGAGTTGTTACAATATCTTTACCGATCAGATGATAATTAGCAGGCCACCATTTATTGAATTTCGCATCATCTTGTTTATAACCGATTGCCGTTACGTAATTCAGCAGTGCGTCAAACCAGACATAGGTTACGAAATCTTTGTCAAAGGGCAGCTCAATACCCCAGCTCAGACGGGATTTGGGACGTGAAATACAGAGATCTTCCAATTTATTTTTTAGAAACCCTAAAACCTCGTTCCGGCGGCTCTCAGGCTGGATAAAACCGGGGTTCCGATTGATATAGTCCACCAGCCAGTCCTGGTATTTACTCATCCTGAAGAAGTAATTCTTCTCCTTAATATATTCCGGTTCTTTCAAATGTTGCGGGCATTTACCGTCAACCAGCTCTTTAGTCGTATAAAATCTCTCGCATCCAACGCAATAAAAGCCGCCGTATTCATGTTCGTAAATTTCGCCTTTGTTCCAAAGATCCCGGAGAACATTCTGAACGGCTTTTTTATGATAATCATCGGTAGTACGAATAAAGAAATCATTGGTGATTTCAAGCTTTTCCCAGGTTTTCTGAAAATGAACTACCATACGATCGCAGTGATCTTTTGGTTTAATACCCGCTTTTAGAGCAGCTTGCTGTACTTTCTGACCGTGTTCATCTACCCCGGTAAGGAAAAAGACATCGTTACCCTGTGCTCGGTGAAAGCGGGAAAGAACATCCGCAAGGATAGTCGTATAGGCGTGACCGATATGAGGTTTATCATTAACATAATAAATCGGTGTTGTGATGTAAAAAATATTTTTTGTGTTGTTCATTGAAATGTACTAATTGTTATGAATCAATTCAGGACTTTGTAGTTATCGTCAAATTCTTTCAAAGGGAATTCTTCAATCTCGTCATTATCGAATTTGATTGTGATCGTTTTCTGGAAAATATCAATTTTTTCGATTGTGCCGGTTCGATTACTATATTTTACTTTAGTTCCGTATGCAGGATAATTATTAAGGAATTCCTCGTATAAATCATGTTCATACCGAAGACAGCATTTCAGCTTTCCGCATAAGCCGGATATTTTAGACGGATTCATCGGTAAATTCTGTTCTTTGACCAGCTGTGTGCTGATTGGCTCAAAATCATCAATAAATTGATGGCAGCAAATCGGTTTTCCACAAGTACCAATCCCACTGGATCGGCGAGTCTCTTCACGTGAGCTGATCTGCCGCATTTCGATACGTGTTTTATATTCGGCGGCAAGTATTTTAACTAATTCACGGAAATCAATACGGTCATCAGCTGTGAAGTAGAAGATGATTTTCTTCCGATCCAATCGATATTCAACGTCGATCAGATTCATCGGCATATTCAGTTCTTCGACATGCTGCCGACAGAATTGTAATGCGGTTTTTTGGCGCAGGCGGTTTTCATTATCTTTTTTAATTTCTACAGGAGTTGCCTTTCGCAGGACGGCTAACTGTTCCTGATCATCTTTGTTTACTCGTTTTTCTTTATTAAATAGGACAGCCTTGCCAATATCCTCGCCACGTTCAGCATCGACAATTACCATATCGTCTGATTTGATAGGAAATTCCATGGGGTTTCGGAATAGCTCCCGCCGGCATCCCTGGAATTTTATTTTAACTAATTTATCATCATGTATATCGGTCATAGCGGATTCTTTCCGGTATTTAATGCGTGATACAGATTAAAGAACATATTCAATAAAGCGAGATTAATATAGACATTGCGGCTTATTAAATCAATACAATTCTCGACGGAAGAAGATGCGGAATAGGGGTCAAAATTGGGAAATGCAATAGCGAATTTTTTAATCTCATTAACCAGCTCGCTATGAATTAATTCGGACTCGTCTGAATTTTCTTTTAAGACAATGGCGTCCCGGAACCAGAATGCCACCGATAACAGGATTTGACTAAATTGAGCGCTGTCTTCGCGGTAGAGAGATGATAGTTTCTCAACGTATTTATAGACCTTTTCAATATTCCATACTGCTATTGCTCTTAAAATATCAAGAGTTGTGTCCTTGATGGTCTGAAGATCCGATTCGGCAAGGCGCAATGCCTGGTTCACATTCCCTCCGGATAAACGCATGATAAGATTAATACTGTTTTCCGGTACATTTTTGGTAAGTAGAAAATCTTTTAATACAGTTGGGGCAAGGCTTGGAAAGTGAATTGATTGACAGCGGGAAATGATAGTAGGTAAGATAGCATTCATATTTGAGCTGGTTAATATAAATGTTGATTTTTTCGGTGGTTCTTCCAGAATTTTCAAAAGGGCGTTTGATGCCGGTTCCGTCATGAGATGAGCATCAAAAATAATCACTACTTTCCAGCCAATTTCCTGGGAGCGAAGATAGGTTTTACGCTTTGTCTCCCGGATAAAGTTGATAGGTATATGTTTTGCATTGGGAATGCGGATTTTTTCATAAGGATTCAGGGCTTTATTATGGATGATTTCCTGGATTTCCTCCATGTCCGCCGATGTGAATCCTTTGAACGGATCGGAATCTGCAGAACTATCCTTTCGTCTGGGAATAGGGAAGACCAGCTCAAGGTTGCCATGCTCAAGGCAGCGCATCTTACGGCAGGAGCTGCAATTGCCACAGGGGTAATCGGTTTCGGAATGGCAGTTCAACATTGCCGCGAATTCCATAGCAAAACCTTCCATACCACTGCCTTCAGGTCCATAAAACAGATAAGCGTTGCCGACTCGTCTATTTTTAATGATATTTTGTAAAAGCGCCAGGTTTTTTTCCTGGTTGATGAGAGGAAATAAGGTCATGATCGTCCTGCCAGCCATTCTTCAGGGTTTAACTTGGTCCGATTGCTCCAGATTTCGAAATGGAGTAATGCTCCACTGAGAGAACCGGAATCACCGACTTCTGCAATAATTGTATTGCGCGTTATATATTCTTTTTCGAATACATTCACATTTTCGACATGGGAATACACAGTGTAAAATCCCGATCCGTGATCAATAATTATTGTATTCCCAAATCCACGGATGTATGTAATAGTTGTAACGACGCCATCTAACACGGCGCGTACAGGAGTGCCTTTGCGAACTTTGATATCAATTCCTGAATTTTCTGTAATAGTTTTTAATATGGGATGTTTTTGCATTCCAAATTTTGAAACTATCTGTCCCGCAACGGGCCATCCTAATTTTCCCCTGCTGTCAAGGAATGGATTTTTAGTGCGAATACCGGCAAGTTGACGCTGACGTTCCAACTCCTGACGGCGTTTTTCCCGCTCTTTTTCAAGGTCTGTAATTAGATTTAATAATTTTGCCGCAGCTTTTTCTTTTAATTTAATCTGGGCGATAATGCTGTTCTTGTCTTTTTTGGCGATCCTTAATTGTCTATTGCGTTGTTGTTTTCGTTTCGAAAGTGTACGCTGTCGTATTTTTTTTTCATTAATAATTTTTTCCTGGTCTTTTAACTCAGTAATTAGCTGCATTTTTTTATTATTAATAGCGTTTATGTTAAGACGGATGTTTGTAGCGGATTTTTTATCGATATCGGAGATCGTCCTAAGATATTTATAGCGGTATATCGCCTGGTTAAGTGATTGTGAAGTAAGGATCAATTCCCAATCGTTGTAATCTCCCTGTTTGTAAATGTGAGCTATACGCCGGGCGAAATTCTCTTTAAGATTTTTTAGATTGCCGGATAAACGATCAATAGATGATTTAGTCTGTTCCATCTGCTGTTCTTTAAGAGATTGTTCACGTTTTAATTGTTTTACTAATTTCGTTGTCAGACTGATATCTTTTTCGGTTTCTTCTAATTTTGACAATAGTGACTTTTCTTTATTTTTCACCTTTTCCAGCCGGATCTTATGAGAAGCGAGTTCATTACGGATTTTCTGGAGTTCTTCGGATTTATAGGTGATTTTTTTATCGAGGTCTTTCTGAGCCTTCGAAGAAAGCGGAAACAAAATTAAAAGGAAAACAATGATTATGTATTGATGTAATCTTATAAGTTTCATATTGTTTATCAAAGTTGCGAATGACGTGTGTAATTTCAAGATTATAAATTTTCTCTCCAATATTTTTATTCATTTGTACAAAAAGAATTGTATATTTGTTCATCAGTTGTTATGTTTTAAGAAAAAGTGAGAGAGAAGCTATGAAAAATCCAATATGGGCAGTTGTTGAATTCCGAAAATCGAGAACAAAAGACGATATTTTTAATGTGTTAAAAAATGTTCCGATCTTTTCAGATTTAAGCAAAAAAGAGTTGGACGAAGTTGAAAAAATTATTCATCGCCGGGAATTTAAAAAAGGTGAACCCATTTTCCGTATGGGCGATCCCGGACTTGGGATGTACATTATCATCAATGGCGCTGTTAATATTGTTGAAGAGAATGAAAATGGAGAGTCAACTACTTTGGCAGTATTGAAAGACGGCGCCTTTTTCGGCGATCTTGCGCTATTGGATGAAGCGCCGCGATCGGCATCCGGTATTGCCGATGATAATTGTGATATATTAGGTTTTTTTCGTCCCGATTTTATGGATCTGCTCTATCGTAAACCGAAATTAGGCATTAAAATTCTTATCGCTCTGTCAAAAATTATCGGTGAACGGTTACGCCGTACTAACGAACAGTTAACCCAACTTCAAAAGAAATAAAGGCATCCACTCATGGATAATTATTCATTTCAACTTTATTCCAAAATATTAAAATTATTCTGGCGGGTCTTTCTGATTATTCTGGGGGTAGCGGTGTTGATTGTCATATTCCCATACGTTCGATCTGTAGTGGCGATGTTTGTAATTGCATTATTGTTGGCGGTACTTCTTAATCCTGTCGTAGATTTTATGGAAAGCAAAGGTATTCATCGCGGCTTGGCGATTTTGGTTACAATGATGCTGATTCTGGGCGTCATTATCTTTTCTATCAGTCTTGTGATTCCCGGTATTATCAGCGCCGTCGAATCGCTGACGTCAAAATTACAGTCTGATATGATTACGGATTTGAATAAAAAGGTAGAAGATTTTTTCGCAGTTAATTTCAATAATGCCGAACTTGCCAGAAACGTTACGTCCAAAGTCAACGAAATCGGGCTGAAATTACTCAGTAATATGGCGGAATTTTTTAAGAGTGTCGGTTCAATTCTTGCATCGGTTGCGATCGTGCCGTTTATAACTTTTTTTCTGATCAAAGATATCAGGCAATTTAAGCGGAGTATGGTCGCTAAAATTCCTAATAAATATTTTGAACTATCATTAAATATCTTTCAGAAAGTCGGTAAACAGGTGGGAAAATATATTCAGGGACAGGCTACCGATGCATTTATCGTCGGGTGCTTGACTGTCATCGGATTGTTCATTATCAACCTCGTCTTTGATAATCCGGTTTCCCAGTTTGTTTTTATCGGTATGATAGCCGGTATCGCGAACCTGATCCCGTATCTCGGACCGGTAGTTGGGGCAGTGCCGGCGCTTTTGATTGCCATCATCAGTAATCCGGCGAATCTTGGAATTGTTCTGATTTGGATTGTTATCACTTTTGTGTTGGTTCAGATTATTGATAATTCTTTCGTGTCTCCCATGGTAGTTTCCAAAAGTGTCGATATGCACCCTTTGACGGTTGTGATTGTTGTCATCATTGGCGGGAATATTGCCGGAGCCATAGGAATGCTGTTTGCTGTTCCTGTGACAGGAATCATCAAGGTAACGTCCAAAGAGGTTATCTGGGGTTTAAAAAATTATAAATTAAAATAGCCGGAACATTCTTTTATACTATAAATGTATATTATACTAAGAGAATACCGTGCTTATTGTATTGAACAGGTGATTTAAACAGGATCTTATGCAGTCCGGCTATAATAAACGAAACTTTATAGATCAAATCGTTGTAATAGTGCTCTTTCTGAGTATTTTATCTCTTTTTCTTGAGTACGGAATACGCCAAACAAGATATATATTTTTCATTACAAATGTCCTGGATTATTGCATTATCTTCCTGTTTGTCAGCGAAGCGGTTCTGCGGATAAGCCGGGCTGAGAAGAAATTAAGTCATATTGGGAATAATCTATTTGATCACCTGTTGCTTACTGTTATTCTGGTATTATTTGTATATACCCGTTATATGCGTTTCGTATCGGGAGGGGGAGAGATAACTCGTCTTTCAACAAATATCATTCTGATTCGTAACACGTTTAACATTTTAAAGATTCTCAGCCGTGTAAAAAGATTAAACGCCTATATTAAATCGGTTTCCCGGCATCCCGCTCAGACAATTGCCTTCAGTTTTATCATTGTCATTTTGCTGGGAACAATTTTTTTAATGTTGTCCATTTCCACCGCTGATAAGTCGCGCCTGGGTTTTGTCAATTCATTTTTTACAGCGACTTCCGCTGTTTGTGTGACCGGGTTAATTGTCGTGGATACGGCGACAAAATTTTCGATTTTCGGGAAAATCGTCATTTTGATCCTGATTCAGATCGGTGGATTAGGAATCATGATCATATCGTATTTTGGGGCATTTGTAATAGGAAAACGGATTTCGATTGAAGATAAACTGGCATTGTCCTACTTGTTAAATGAACAGGACATGCAAAAAATATCCAGTTCAATAATGAAAATCATTTTCATCACCTTTGGAATTGAACTTGTCGGCGCGATGCTTCTGTTTGGGGATTTCAATAACATTTACGGCGATTCCCTAACGGCGGTATTCTATTCCATATTCCATTCTGTTTCAGCCTTTTGTAATGCCGGATTTGCGTTATTTACAGACAGTCTTGAATCTTATAAATCAAATATATCCATGAATTTCATCATTGCCGCTCTAATCATTACCGGAGGAATCAGTTTCTCGGTTATTTTTAATCTGATCGAAAATTTTAAAACCAATGTTGAAACAAATATTTTCAGCCGGCGTATCCGTAAATCAAAACTTACTTTGAATACGAAAGTTGTCGTTATTTCGACACTGTTTTTGATCTTTGGTGGAATGTTGCTGATATATGGGATTGAACACAGAGGCAATCTTATCCGGTTTGATCTTAAAACCCAGTATCTGGCAGTATTTTTTCAGTCGGTCACTTTAAGAACTGCCGGTTTTAATACAATTGATTTTACAACGCTTCGAATTCCGACGCTTTTCATTATGGTTCTTTTCATGTTTATCGGAGGGGCGTCGGGTTCGACTGCCGGCGGCGTCAAAGTAAATACGGTCTCAGTTATATGGGCGTACCTGAAGTCAACAATGAATAACCGGAAAGAGACCACCCTGATGAATAACTATATATCGAAGAGGACAATAAATAAATCCTTTTTAATAGTTATATTGTCGTTAGGCGCTGTGTTCACCGGCACATTCATTTTAAGTCTGATTGAGCCATTTTCATTTGAACGGATTTTATTTGAAGTCGTTTCGGCATTTGGGACAGTTGGACTATCGACCGGTATTACCGGGAGTTTGACTCAAATCAGTAAAATAATGATCATCATATTGATGTTCGTCGGAAGAATTGGTCCGATGACGCTAATCATTGCATTATCACAAAAGCCTGATCAAATACGGGTTAAATACCCTGAGGGTAATATCTTAATAGGTTAATCATCGGTAAAGGAGGAATGCATGGCTAAAGAGAAAATATTTGGGGTTTTCGGATTGGGGACATTTGGTCTGGAAGTCTGCCGTGCTATATCGGAAAAAGGCGGCAAAGTAATTGCCATCGATAACCAGGTGGATTTGATCGAAAAAGTAAAAAACCAGGTGACTCAGGCGATTCATATTGACAGTACCGATGAACAGTCGCTAAAGAATGCGCCGATCGAAGATATTGATGTCGCCGTCGTTGGTATTGGACAAAATGTGGAATCCAGTATATTAACAACCGCAGTTTTGAAAAACCTCGGAGTTCCTTATATCATTGCCCGCGCCATATCAGACATTCACGGACAGGTATTGAGACAGGTCGGGGCGACAGAAGTAATCAATATTGAAATCGAACAAGGCAAAAGAGTCGCCGACAAACTGGTATCTCCGGATATCATCGATAAAATTTATATCGGTCAAAATCAGATTCTTGCCGAAGTTGTCAGTTCAAGAAAATTCGTCGGAAAATCTATCTTAGAACTAAATTTGAGAAAAAAAGCGGATGTAAACATCGTTTCAGTAAAGCACACAAGCACTAAGATAGATGATTTGGGTAATCCGGTTATAGAAGAAACAGTTGAATTCCCATCGCCGTCAACTATTATTCAGAAAGACGATATTCTGGTTGTTGTGGGACGTGAGAAAGATATCGAAAGGTTGAAGGAACTATAATGTTTTTAATCTCGAAATACCGCATCTATTTTTTATTCATATTTGTTGTCATTGTTTTTATTTTAGCTGGAATTTATAGCTACCTGGCGTTTACACGAATTAATATTGAAAATGCATTGAGTCTTAAATATTTTGCTGAAAATTTTTTGTACTACACGATAATCCTGCTTATTATCACGATAACCATTTTTGCAACTACTGTCTTGAAAAGTAAGAGTATTTACAAAGAGTTGGATAAAGTGGTTGAGCTATCGCGCCAGGGGAAATATTGCAGCGGAGATCAGTTGAAAAAGCTCGGTAAGTTGGGTGGCAAAATTATTGATATTAATTCACAATTGAATTCACTTAATGAGATGAAGTCGCTGAAAATCAGCAGCTTATCGAATACAGTTAATTTTATGCTTGATAAATCCAACCTGAGTGTTTTTATGCTGGACGCCCAGGGGCTTGTAACAAAAGTGAGCAGAAAGTTGTTAGAGGATTTACAGGTTAAAGAGAACGATATTCTTAATAAATTTGCCGAAAATATTCTGGATAATTTCAATTATTCAAATGTGATTAATGAACTCAAAAAGTCTAAATATGTGATTCTTAAAAGCCCGTTGATCATTGAAGCTACTGATGTAAAAAATGATGTAAATGTTGTTATTTTTTCAATTTTTAATTACCGAAACGATATTTCCAATTGCGCCTGTGTTTTGGTATCTGAGGAGACATTTCAGCAACTTGCTCAGCGGAAGTCTTCAATTGCAATTCAACAGGATAGTAAAAAGATTCAGACAAAAGTCCAGGATACACCGCTTTATCAGAAATTCACAGATTTACTTCGATAAAAATAAATGAGTGTGGATTATTACCCGGAAAGAATTTTTGCGAAAGATCATGTATTTTTATCCCCCTTTTTTAAGGGGGAATCACATCAATCCGTCCCTAATGTAGTTCGAAATGAACAACAACCGGACTGACTAACTTGTTGTAATCTTCAAATTTCATAAGAATCACATCGATGTGATTACAGGCATTGAAGGCAATTTCGTCATTGTCAACAAGGTCGGAAGAAATATACGTATTCATGTTGTAGAGAATTCCGAAAGGCGGCATTCCTCCGGTTTCGCAGTCAGGAAACTGTTTTCTAAATTCATCTTCTGATGCGAGTTCTACTTTTCGCGCATGTAGTTGACGGGCAAACTCATGAAATCCAATCCGGTCATTGGCTGGTAAAACCGCAAGCGCCATTTTTCCATCGATTTTTACAACAATCGTTTTAACAAAGTATTTCCCCGGAATATGGGCGTTAGCCGCAGCTCTTTGGGCGGTGTACGCTTTGGAGTGTTTGGATAATGTGAATTTCACACCGTTTTCCTTTAGAAAAGATAGGATTCGTTTTTTTTCCGGCATTTTAACCTCCGTATATAATTTATATATCAATATAGCGGCTTTAGAAATAAGTAGCAAGTCAGGAGCGAAAATTTTTATCGTTCTTGTTGTCATTTTAGTACACCTGTCAGGTTTAATCGGTTAATCTTATTTGAATTTGGAAGTATCTAATAAACCTGGCAGGTGTAATCGCGCAATTCTGTCTTTGTTATCCGGGTTTGGACACATTTGATATTATCTTTTTTTAGTTCGGTTTGCTGATTAAATTAGCAACCGCGTATATGAAAATTTTGATATAATATTTTAAGTAAGAAAGGGATGTGAAAAATGCCGATAGTTGATTACAAAAAATATGTTGCCATGCTCGAGAAAGCCCGGAAGGAACATTACGCTTACCCGGCGATCAATATCACTGCTACCGATACTTTGAATGCCGCCATCGAAGGGTTTGCCGCCGCAGAGAGTGATGGAATTATTCAAGTTTCAACAGGCGGAGGCGCGCATGCCTCCGGAAATTTAAAAGATATGGTGCTTGGATCTATCGTTTTAGCCGAACAGGCGCATCGTATTGCTGAGAAATATGATATTAATATCGCGCTGCATACAGATCACTGCCAAACGGATAAGATCGATACGTTTTTGAAACCTTTAATCGCCGAAACGGCTAAACGGCGGGCAGCCGGGCAACCGAACCTGTTTAGCAGCCATATGTACGATGGCAGCGCCGTGCCTTTGGATGAAAATTTAAAAAATGCCGTGGAGTTGTTGAAACTCTGTGCCGAGAATGAAATAATTCTCGAAGTGGAAGCCGGAGTTGTCGGCGGTGAAGAAGACGGCGTAAATGCCGAAAATGTCGGAAAAGAAAAATTGTACACAACTCCCGAAGATATGATCGCAGTTTACGAGGCTCTGAACCAGGTAAAAGGCGCCAAATATATGTTCGCTGCGACTTTTGGTAATGTTCATGGCGTTTATAAACCGGGTAACGTCGTCTTGAAACCGACAATTCTCAAGGAAGGTCAGGACGAAGTAACTGCAAAATACGGTGAAGCGGCGCGCTTCTTCCTCGTTTTTCACGGCGGATCCGGTTCAAGTATTGAGGATATTCACGAGACACTGGAATATGGTGTCATTAAAATGAATGTCGATACCGATACCCAGTATGCGTTTACCCGTCCGGTGGTCGATCACATGTTCACTAACTATGACAAGGTTTTGAAAGTCGAAGGCGAAGTAGGTGTGAAGAAAATTTATGATCCCCGCGCCTGGTTAAAAGCAGCCCGTAAAGGTATGGCTGACCGTGTCGTTCAAGCCTGTAATGATCTGAAATCAACCGGCAAAAGCATAGGGCGTTAGATTTTCGAGAAGCTTTGCGAAAGTAGGAAACTTTCGCAAAGTTACATCTAAACCTGGTTTATGGTGATTGCTGTGAGCTAGGTTTTTTATAGAAGAATAAATCAATGACTACTTTCGAATATCAAAAATCCCGGCGCTTCTTTGCCCAGATTGCAGGCGGAATGGAGGAATTTGGCAAGGAAGAATTGGCGGAATTAGGCGCTGCCGATATCAAAACCGCTTATAGAGGACTTTATTTCAATTCCGATAACAAGGTTCTATATACGGTCAATTATAAATCCCGGTTGGTCACCAGAGTCCTTGCCCCGCTGTTGACCTTTGATTGTCACAGCACGGATTATTTATACAAAACGGCGAAGTCAATCCCTTGGCGGGAAATATTCGATACCGATCATACTTTTGCAGTATATTCGTCGGTATCGGATAGTAAGATCACCCATTCAAAGTACGCATCATTACGGTTGAAAGACGCTATCGTTGATTATTTTCGTGAATTAAGCGGCATTCGCCCGAATATCGAAAAACAGTATCCCGATATCTGGATCAATTTACACATTGAGCATAACCGGGCGGTAATTAGTGTCGATACTTCCGGCGGATCCTTACATCGACGTGGTTACCGTAAGCAGGCTGGAATAGCTCCAATGCAGGAAACCCTGGCTGCGGCAATAATCAGGTTGACCGGATGGAAGGGAGAAAAACCTCTTATCGATCCGATGTGTGGTTCGGGGACGCTCCTTTTTGAGGCGCTAATGAAATATTGTCGGATTCCTGCTGCCTTCAACCGGAAGCAATTCGGATTTGTATTTCTACCGGATTACGAATCAGGTACATGGAAAACTGTCCGGCAAAAAATGAATAGACAAATTCGACAATTGCCTGAAAAACTGATTTCAGGAAGTGATATTTCCAGATCAGCTATTCGTGATGCTATCAACAATAGCCGGAGTTTTCAAAGTGGTCGTAATATACAATTTGAAACCCGCGATTTTCATGATATTAAGGCAATAAATGACAGCATTATCGTAACCAATCCACCTTATGGCATAAGGATGGGCAAGGGCAGAGACTTAACCTCGATTCGACAAATTAGCCTCAAAAATGCTAAAATATTGGGAGTCGGCATTCGCAAGTTGTTGTTTTAATTAGTTTGATTTGTCGGAATCGCAGCCGTAGTGCCTGAATATATATTTTATACTTGGTGGGGC
>JAUVYH010000243.1 GCA_030603165.1 Fidelibacterota bacterium | reverse complement strand
ATGTCACGTAAGTACTTGTTTCTATTGAATGATATTTTTTTAAGTGTAGAAGATTAGTCAAGATAATGAGTTACAAATTGGAATGAGTGTGATTTTATTTTCAAAATCTAACCATTGTCTTGAGATAACTCGGTGAACTGTTCGATAAATCTGGGTTTTTCGAGTTTCCCATCCAATTGTGGAAAAGTAAAGATTTGTTATCTATTGTAAAAAGACTGATCGAGGGTATTTATTAGGTCAAGATGATGAATTCCATCCATACTGAATCTACCTTTGCGCCGGGTTTGAGAGTATCGAATTTTACCCGGGATTCGGTCGGGGAACAAATGATTTTGCCGATGATCTGGTGATGATCGTTGCCCGGAAATATTGATTCTTTTGAAGCGCACCGATGAAATCGGAGGACTTTATCTCGTTCCCAAATTGAATTTGGGAACGAGGATTAACCGGAGGATTTTATATATTACTCCATCAATATTTTCAACAGCGCTTCTGCCGCCGCTTTCGGTCCATCTGCCTCAAAACCACCGATACCCAGCCGGGTTCTTAACTGTCCGACAAATATCCCATTTTCGAAAAATCTCTCAAAAAATCTTCGGGCGATTTCATCGTGTTGCTTTTTACGCTGAACGGGTCCGAATATATTGGCGAAATAGTTGTGAACGAGCCCTATTGTGGTAGTCGTACCTTTGCTCATTACCGTTCCTTCCCGAAATACTCTGTAAGCATCTGCGGGAGATTCAAACCGTTCGATGACCGGATGCTCCGAATCAACATTCTCATAATTATTTGCATAAAAGGCATAATCAACCGGAACGCCCTTGACAATGTTTTCATGAGTTGTAACCGGCAGAATGATCCTGGCGTTGGTTTGTCCGGCGCTCATGATAATCGCGCGGTCAAGCTGTCCAAAGGCATAGCCGGGGTGCAGATCGTCGAGACGCAGAAAGGCGCCGATTTCAGTCCCATAGGCAGCAACATTTCCCTGATCATCAATATCAATTGATCCCATATCATCGGCTATGATGGTAAGCTCCTTAATCTGTTCATCGCCCAGCTTCCGGAGCGCTTCCAGAGTTTCCGATTTTCCGGCGCCGGAATCGCCAACCAACAAGACATTCGCCTGATGATTATTCCTCAGTAAAATCTGCACCAACGCGCCATGAAATGGTAAATTGCCTTTTTTTATAACCTGGAGATTGTGAAGCGTCAGGATCATTTTTTTCGTATAACCGAAGTATCCGAATTCATCACCCTTTGGGACCACCCCGACAAACATGTCGTTTTCCTTATCTTCGTAAAAAATAGTCGGAAAATCCCCAAATCGCCGAATTTGAGCGCCGTCAACACCATAGAGAAAAACACCGTCGGGCGAATTATTCAGATCATCATCGCAGGCAAGATCAAAAAGGTTGCTCAGCGCTAACCCTAATTCATAAAAAGACTCGTGAAAATACACGAAAATAATCAGCGAACCGACTTTTGCCGGGAAGCAAAGCCATTCCCGCTGATCTATTTCCACATAAGACATGGGATTTTGATCGACTTCAGCAAACGCTCCTTTGCGTTTGTTCATCGGCGGTTTCAGGATCAGCGGCGGATAGAGAAGCACCTGCCGTATGACCGATATTTCGTTCAGGAACTTATATTCCTTTTGGAAAATGGGTTTTTCCGGCGGCACGGCAATTATCGCTACTTCCGCCCCGGCATGGACCTGGCGATATATCCGGGGATGCTTAGACGTGATATTTTCCTGAATGTCACGGTAAGCCTGCAGAACCAGATGCATCAAACGCTCGACGGTTGCATTAAAAGTCCGGTAGGGACGTTTATCCAGGCTGTCACCGGCGGAATCACAGATAATGAAACGATCAAAACTGCGCCAGTAATTATACAACTGCTCCACGAACTCGTTTAACAAAGCCCGATCCCGGAAAAACTGCTCCGAACCCTTTACGACGCCCGAAACCAGCGTCGATTCAAGTTTTGCGAGGTAATATAGCGTCTGATACAGCAGATCTCTATCTGCTGCGGTGATATCTTCCTTGCCAAAAACGCCAAGCAGCGGAGACTGCTTTTTAATCAGCCGGTCTAAAAATCGTCTCAGCAGATCTTTGAAGAGATCGCTCTCAAAAAGCTCTTCTATACTTTCCACCACCCGGTCCTTTACACCTATGATGATCTTGTTTTCGATTATTTTGGATGGGAATCTACTCATGTTAAACCTCTGATTTTTGCAACGTGAATAAAGTATAATTTAGGTCAAGTTAGCATTGGACAATAATGTGTTTTGATTTGCTTTCTTAAAAAAATATTATCAAACCTTTACCGCCAGAAAACCTCTACTCCATGATGGAGACATTTGACCTCAATCGGTGTAATGCCGACTAACTCACCATCGGGCGTCAGTACTTTTGGAACATCCGTTTCAATCTTTATTTCTTTGGCTTTAAAGGTTTCGATTTCATCGATATAAATATGGTCACCGGTAAATACTTTCGGAAAACTCTTCAGGAGTTTAATGCGCCCTAATTTGCCCAGTAAGGTTACATCAAGAAACCCGTCATCGATTTCAGCGGAAGGCGCCATCAGGAAATTCGCCGTCCAGCGTGTATTTGAGATTTCGACAAATATATTATCCCGCTGATATTCATGACCATCGATTGTAATCGTCAACTTATGACTTTTCAGAAAAATCGTCTTTTGAAAGACGCCCAAGGTATAGGATAAATTTCCAAATACTTTCAATTTCAGGGCGATTTCCGTCACATCGGCGACAAATCCCAATCCAAGAATATTCAAGAAATAGTAAGTTTCACCGTGTGAAATAAATTGTCCCACATCCACTTTCCGTGGTGATTGCAACGCAATAACATCGATCGCATCTTTCCAGTGCGTATTGAGCAGTTCCAGGTCCCGGGCAAACGCATTACCGGTTCCGACTGGCAAAACACCGATGGGAATTTTCTTTTTTGATTCATTCCGATAGTAGCCGTTGATAACTTCGAACAGTGTTCCATCTCCACCGGCTGCAACAACACCGTCATATTGACT
>JAUVYH010000239.1 GCA_030603165.1 Fidelibacterota bacterium | reverse complement strand
GTTGTCACCCCAATAAATTGAGGTGTTAATCCTATACTTTTATTAGTATTAGTCCACAAACTTATCTACCTTCAAAAAATGGTTTCTTTCTTGTTCTCAAACTGAGTTCTCGTCCTCTTGTTCCCAAGTTGAGTCCTCTTCTTTCACGTTCCCAAACTGCGTTTGGGAACGAAATTGTCTAAGAAATTATGTTTCGACCTAATTTTTCAATCATAATCGATCTTTATCCTAAAATTTGAAATTTGCACTTTTCAATCTACATTTTAAAATACTCCGGATAAGTTTTTAACATTTATAAAATTCAATTTTTATCTTACCGCTGATACACTTCAATCAGTAATTTTGCCATAATCGAATCCCAGATATAATTAGACGGGCATTCCTGCATGGGATAATCCGGGCTGTATGACTCCCAGAAATGATGGTTCTTTTCTAACTGAGTTGTTACGGCAAGCATCATTTTATCCGCCAGTTGTTTTGCTAATTTGTTATAGCCGTAGTTCTTTAATCCGTCAAAAACCATGTAATCCCACAATAACCAGATCGGGCCGTTCCAACGGCAACAGCCATCAACAAATGCTGTATAATTGGGATCGTCAGCCGCTAATGTAGGAACTCCGTATTTACGCCAGAATGAGTCCGGATTTTTCAGGTGTTTGACCAATTCTTTGGCTTGTTCTTTGGTGGCTACACGCGCCCACATCGGTAAAAATCCGATAATCTCTTTCCGCTTCAGGCTTTCGCCTTCAAATTCAAATGAGTTGTCAGACATTGCCACATGATAATAAAACTTATCCTGCTCATCCCACATATATTTGTTAATCAACTTAGCCAGTTTATCAAATTTCTTTGTCCATTCTTTCATGCCCTTTTTATCGCCTAATTCTTTTGCCATCAGTTTGAGATAATACATTTCATTGGCGACCTGGCAACTTAGATCAAGGGCGTCCAGTTCATCGGAAATATCGCGACCTTCATCTTCGCCTTCGGAAAAGAGCTGAAACACGGCATTCCAGCCGTCTCGAACATTTTCGATGATGCCATAAGGTCCCCACTCATATAAACCATCCCGATCAACATCTCTCTCTTTCAAGATAATGAACAAACTTTACACCGGATTTATAACAATCTTTCAGGAATTGTCTGTCTTTGCTAAACTGATATACTTCCCAATTTGTCCATGAGAAAAACGGAGCCGAAGTCGTTGCTTTACCTTTATGAGGATAAACCTGGGGTCCCCGTGGTCCGTGGCGATATCCTATTAATCCGTCAGCATATTGCTGCTCTATATAAATTCGCTGTGATTCCTGAGCGGACTTGGCATCTAAGTAAACATAAGACAACATGGATAGCGATTCATGCATGACCTGATGACCGTGTCCCCAGCCCCAGATCGGATTACGGGAAAAATTATAATAGTTATATTGTGTTTCACCTCGAGCCGGCATCATGCACTGCCTGACCAGATTTAAAGCTCCAATATAAACCATTTTTTTTTTAGTATCTTTGAATTTAATTCTCGGAACCGATTTGAACAAAGCGACATTTTCATCAATAGATTTTTGGAGATCGGCATTCAAAGCAGCCTGAACATCGTCGCGCATTTCAGATTCAGGTTTACGAATATCCTGAATGCCACGCACAAAACGAACCGAAGTTTTCTCACCTGGTTTTAATCTAATACGTTTCTGTAAAGCAACTATTTCCACATTACCTGTTTCCAACTCATTTTGTTTAGTGACAAATTCATGAACCTTACTTAAACGCTTAGCCGCAAAATAGAAATCCTGAATGCTATTGGCTTCATAACCACCATAGCTGTCAGGTGTTTGGTTACATGCCATAATATTATTAAAATCTGTAGGATAACCGCGGGAAGCATACAAATTGCTATGCAAACGCACGGTAGGTTCATAATGAGTAAAAAAATACCAATTATTTTCTTTATCGAATTTGCTAATCTGCAAAGCGCCCTGCCCGGATTTATATACCAATGGATAAAGATTGAAATCATATTCCACTTTACCGGTATTCTTAATCGCCATATCTATAATAGCGGCGCCGGAGCTATATACCATAAATATTTCCTGAACCTGCAATCCTTTGAAAGGTTCATATTCCAGAATTGCCATATCGGGAAATGAAACAATTACCTCAGGCTTTTTTATAAAATCTCTCGTCTTGCTGACGATAATATTGTTTACTTTCCATATAACCGCAAATTCACCGGCAAACTGGCTATTATAGCAAATCGGCTTATCAGGTGTAAAATAATCCATGAAGTATGCCTTATCGGCAAAGAACCGTGAGCGTTCCATCGAAGCGGCATAGGTGGTAAATAGCGGATCGTCAACGTTTGCGTTTATATACAGATACTTATCTGAAACAGTAACTTGTCCGAATGTTTCAAAACCGATTAATAGAAAAATAATTGTAAAAAAACTAAGTGCAAGTTTGTTGCTCATAATTAAACCTCATACAACAGAAATAAACCAGATTTGACTTATTTTTCATCCTCTAACTGCATCACATCCATCATCATCCGGTTGATTATACCTGCCCAGATATAGGTTTTGTGATAGCCCGCCCATTGATCATCGGGACTATAGAATTCCCACAGGTTATGATCTTTCTTTAATTGAGCGATCATGTTAGCGGCGACACGGTCAACAAGTTCTCTTGCGAGATCGTCATACCCATATTGAATCAAACCGTCAACAATGAAAAAATCCCACTCTACCCAAACCGGACCATTCCAGTAACCTTTAGGGTTATAATAGGGATCGTCAGCCGATAAACTCGGCACACCGTATTTCCGCCAGAACTTATTCGGATCAGTCAATTTGGCAATCAATTTCTCAGCGCGTTCTTTGCTTGCAATTCCCGCCCAGAGAGGCAGAAACCCGATGATCTCCTCGCGTTTCAGATCGTTTTTTTTCTTGTAAGTAAAATCATGGTCGCCTTTATCAACATTGTAATAGAAACCTGTCTCTTCATCCCAGAATATCTCGTTGATCTTTTTTGTGCGACTCAGGGCGTCTTTTTTCCATTTCTTTGCTTCATTATTCTTACCGAGTTCAAGAGCCATCGATTCCAAAGCTCTGGCTTCCTTTACCAGCATAACGTTCAAGTCAACCGCTTCAAAATTGCTGGGCCAGCCGACTTCATTCCAAACAGCTACAAGCCCATCACGCACACATTCCAGAACGGCATGAGCGCCCC
>JAUVYH010000047.1 GCA_030603165.1 Fidelibacterota bacterium | reverse complement strand
GTTTAATTTGCAAATTCATCCCAACCGCAGCAAGCTGCGGGGTATTCTTTGATTTTTTGATAAAGATAAAAAGGTAAGGTATAAATTTTGATTTGTTTCGTATATTTCAATATCTACATTTTATTAATTCTTAGAGTCTTAGTGTCTTTGTGGCAAGATTTATAAATTAAACAGGTTAGAGATAATGCGGAGGAAATCATTCTGTTTTTCTTTAAATATGAGCATTGACCGGAGATTGATCGAATGAAAAGAAGCACTGAAAAATCCATGAACTTTGCGAAATCCATGATCCCAATCATATATCTGGCGCTTGCGTTGATCTATACTCTTCGTTTTCTGCACGGCGATCCGCATATTCCGTTAGTGACGGCGGCGGTGGTTGCGGCGATCGTTGCAGCACTGTCCGGTTACCACTGGCAGGAAATCCAGGACGGTATTGTTAATACGATAAAACTATCCATGTCGGCAATTTTAATTTTAATGATTATCGGTATGATTATCGGGACCTGGATATTAGCCGGTATCGTACCGACGATGATCTATTACGGTTTGAAATTGATATCACCAAGTGTTTTTCTGGTGGCTACTGCGGTGATCTGTTCGATTGTATCGCTTGCTACGGGAAGTTCCTGGACGACAGCGGGCACGGTTGGGATTGCTCTGATCGGTGTGGGCGAGGGGTTTGGGATTCCTCTGCCGATGGTTGCCGGCGCGATCATCTCCGGCGCTTACTTTGGTGATAAAATGTCGCCGCTGTCTGATACTACCAATCTTGCCCCGGCAATGGCGGGATCAAAGTTATTTGATCATATTCGGCACATGGTCTATACAACCGGACCCAGTTTGGCAATTGCCCTGATTCTCTATGGAATTCTGGGCTTGAAATACCGCCAAACTGAACTTGATCTCGAAGGCATCCGGACGATCCTTAATGGAATTACCACTCAATTTAATATCACGCCATTGTTATTGTTACCGCCTTTGTTGGTGATAGTTATTGTCATTTTACGCATACCGGCTATTCCCGGATTGATCGGCGGAACGGCGCTGGGCGCTCTCTTTGCCGGTATCTTTCAGGGGGCAGGTCTGACTGAGATTGTAAAAGCGGCTCACTATGGTTTTGTTTCGGAATCAGGAGTGGAAGCAGTGGACAGTTTATTGACTCGTGGCGGGATGGATAGTATGATGTGGACCGTTGCTCTGATTTTATGCGCCATGAGTTTCGCCGGAGTGTTGGAGGGCACGGGAATGCTCAAAGAGATTGCCCTGAAAATATTATCAATTGCAAAGAGTACCGGATCGTTGGTTACAGCGACAATTTTAACCTGTATTGGCACCAATATAATTGCGGGCGACCAATACCTGTCCATTGTTTTGCCTGCCAGAATATATAAAAAGATTTATGATGAAAGGGGCTTGAAACCGAAGAACCTGTCCCGTGTGCTGGAAGACGGCGGCACCTTGACGTCGTCTCTAATTCCATGGAATAGCGGCGGCGCTTTCATGTGGGCAACGCTGGGTGTTTATCCCCTTGCCTATGCGCCGTTTGCGTTTCTGAATCTGATTAATCCGTTGGTATCTATATTCTATGGATATACCGGAATAACGATGGAAAAATATTCTGATGAAGAATTAAAAGAAATAGAGAGTAAAAAGCGGGATTAATCACTCCAGACATATTTTGCAACTTTTAACATTTTGCGCTCGATACCGATTCTTCCGGCTTCGGCATATCCACAGGCTTTCATGACAGTCCGGAAGGTTTCATTAAGATGAATCACCAGATCATCCAGTGAGTGGAAGCTGTCTGGCTCGGAAACTTCAACAATCCTGCGAAATGCATTGACGGCATGAAGTTCATTATTGTATAATGCCATGTTTTCCATGTGAACGTAATTGGTGATGACGCCTTCATTGAGTTTGTGTTCGCACTCCTGTTTCAGAGTTTGGATGTCTTCCTTCAGGTCGTTCAGTTCGAGTTTCAGGATTTCCAGGAAATTCTTGATTTGATTCTTCATGAAAACCTCCCGCTGTTACTATCTATATACGATACAAGAAAACAATATTCAAGAGTTCTTTAACTTTGCCAATGTAGAATTTATCCCGCAGGGCGGGAAGCCTTCGCAAAGCTGGGCTATAGTTTCAGAAAAAATGTGTTTTTATCCGGATCCGGTAAAATTCCATTGTGTTTTTGCTTTATGTTAATTATTATCCTGAGAAGAATGAGTTTAAGGATAAGGATTATAAGGAGCCACTAATTCACGAATTAAAGACGAATAAAGATAAAGAAAATATTCGTACATTCGTGGCAAAAAACAGATCATCATCAAGACTAAAGAAAGGAATCGCTGTGGAACTATATGTAACAGATGAAACCATTTCTCGGAAAAGCAAACAATGGCTGGCGAAGATTCACCCGTATAACCAGCATGAGATGACGTTGAACCCGGATAAGAGCGCCTTGATCGTAATCGATATGCAGAAATTTTTTCTGGACGCCGGTTCTCCGACGTTCACTTGTGGCGGTCCGGCTATTCTACCGACGCTGAAGCGCGTCATTGGGGCTTTCCGTAAGGCTGGACGTCCGGTGATTTTTACACGGCATGTTCACCATCCCGACAATCTTGACAGCGGTATAATGAAATGGTGGTGGGAAGGAATGTGTCTCGAAGGAAGCCCGGAAAGCGAAATTCATCCCGACCTTGCTCCGGCGCCCAATGAGAAAGTCATTTTCAAACACCGTTACTCTTCATTCTACAATACCGACCTGGAGACCGTGCTTCGTTGTCTCAGGATAGAAGACCTTGTTGTTTCCGGCATTATGACCAATCTGTGTTGTGAATCCACCGCTCGCGACGCCTATTACCGGGATTACAGAGTGTTCGTTCTTGCCGATGGAACAGGGACGATCAACGAAGAGATGCACCTGGCAAGTCTTCTTAATCTTGCATTCGGATTCGCATTTGTCACCACGGCTGATAAAGTAGTGAGCCGGTTAAAATCCTGTAAGTTCACCTGAGTCGGGAATTAAATCGATACGCTGATGCACGCGCCTTATCATTAATTCCACTGATTTTTCGCATAGTTTTGTCACTTATGGTTGGAAATACAGTTTTATTGCCACCGGTCGATGGTCGGATATTTTAACAGCGTACTCGTTCCAGCCGCCGGACATATAATTATCCACGATGATCGTCTGAATAGCACTGCGGGCATCATTGAATTCGTCAAAAAGTTCATTGCTGATCAAAATATGATCGATATGACTGGGCCATGTCGGGTAAGACCAGCTAGCGCTGCTGCCGGATGCAATGTTCATGTCGGCAAACAGATATGCATCGGATTGATTGATAAAGGGTTGGAATACATTATTGTTCTGATGATCGGTAATATCGTCGTTGAGATCGCCAACTACGATGACATTTTGATCGTTAAAGTGAGATTGGATGTAATTTTCCAGTAACTCACTTGCCCGGAAACGGCGGTATTCTTCGTCACCGGTGTTGCCGTGCTCAATTACTCCATCTCCACAGCATTTGTAATGATTATTGATCACGATAACAGGATTGTCCTTCCAATATCCTTCTATTACCAATGGTGAACGCGGTAGAGGGCGCCATTCATTTTCCAGGATTTCATAGATAGAATCGATCGTAACCGAGTTTGGATTGTACAGAAAAGCAAGGTTCATGCTTGCATAAGCCGAGCTGGCGCGGAAACCCTGATAGTGATCGAGAGAATCGATTAATGCGGAAAATCCCGTCGAGCTCTCTATCTCCTGCAATGCGATGATATCAATATCCAGGGCTTGAATAGCACGGGCGATACTTGAAATAGTAATGTCATTATTGCGGGGAAAATTCTGGACATTCCAGGTTATGACTTCAAGAGAATTGTCCGTGCCGAAATAGAGATTTTCAAGAGACAGTGCGGATAATTTTTGGCTGACTACCGGTCTGGTTTCGGACTGGCTGATTCCTGTGACAGCCGATAAACGATAATATACGGTATCTGAACTCGAACCGGCTTTGTCGATATATTCGGTAGAATTCTCACTAAGTAAAACATAATTGAATTGCCAGTTGCCGGAACCGGTTTTCTTATCAATCGCAAAGTAATCTTCGCCGATGCTGTTGTCCTGCCAATGCAGCCGGAAATTTTGCAGGTCGATTTGTTTGACAACAAAATTACCGGGCGCGGTCTTTGAGGGAAACAAGACACAGGCGGCGGATGCAAGCGACGAATCGCTGTCCATAATAGTACGCACCCGGTATGCAATCAACGTGTCTGAATTAGGATTGAATGGTTCGGAAAATGAATAACTATCAGGATCGACAACAGCATAATTGAATTGCCAGGGATTTTCGCCAACGCGACGCTCAATATGAAAAGCCGATATATCGTCGGATTTACAGTCCCAGGTGAGTTGAACTGTATTTCCGGAAATTAATTCAATGGTGATATTAGACGGAACCTCTACTCCGTCGGGGCTTGTAGGTTTTCCCGGGCAGGAGATCAGAGACACAAGAGACAAGATGTAAGAAACGAGATAAAGTATGGCAATTTTCCTCAATGAGACCTCTTTAAGGCAAAAGTTTTATCTTGTGTAACGATATTCTTTGATTTTGTAAATATATTAAACATTCCTATAATCCCTATCCGGCAGCTGCCGTAGGAAAAAGGGGATGTTACAAACTTTAATTATAGGACATTTCTTTTGTCTCAAGAAGACCTCCGGTGAGGCAATTTAGTATAGAATATTTTTCATCCGCCAATTATACAAATTTTTGTTCTATTTCGGAATTGATAATGTATTCTGAAATGTTCTTTCGGGAAAATTTTGAGGCGTTTGATCGATAATTTTATTGGGTTTACTCTTCTTTTTCACAATCTGAAAAGCATCGTATAATTCACCGGTTACAGTATATGAACGATAACTGAGTGTCTTCTGATCAACTGAGATCACTTGGTACAGCTGCGTATTTTCCGCCGCTCGGTCCATCCAGCGGTTTTCTGTGAGATCATACTGTTTCGGTCCGCTAACCGACACAACGTAAACCGTTCCTGTTTGTGGGTCGGAAATTCCGGTGTTTGGATCGATATTATGTCCCCGTGAGTAGGCGTGATCATGACCGGCAAGGACGAGATCAACATGGTATTTATCGAATAGCGGTTTCCAGGTTTCACGGAGCTTTTTATGATCCCGATTAACAGTGGCGGCGTAAATCGTATGATGAAACGTGGCAATCGTCCAGCGATTCGGATTGTCTTTCAGGACTGTTTCCATCCATTTTGCCTGTTCTTCAATTTGCTCATTGGAATTAAAAGCCAGGACGCGTACACCCTGATAATCGATAAAATAATTACTTTCGGGAAGTAGTTCAATACCGTTTTCCGGCAGCGTGAATTGCGGTCGCCAATAGTTAGTCAAATAGCGTTTTTTCCCGGAACCGTGATAATATTCATGATTTCCGGCGATCGGAATAGAGGGGACCATGCCATTTATCCAGCCGGCGGCTTCGAACCATTTACTCCACTGAAGATAAGAATCCGCATTGGCGACCAGGTCACCGGCGTGAATGATGAAGCGGGCGTCCGGTGCGACGCTGTATGCTCCACGGATTGCTCGTGACCACATTGAGAGCAAATTATTCTGACCGTCTCCCAAATATATGAACGTAAAGGATTCAGATTCCCGGCTGGCGGTGCGGAACTGAAACCATTCGCTCCAGTTATCTTCAGAACCGACGCGGTAAATATATAAAGTATTGGGCTCTAAACTCATAAAAGTAACCGAATGATAGTGAGCGCTGTATTCTTTTGTCAGAAGTGGTTCGGTTTGCGCTTTTTTCTTTTTAGTGTAAAATATGAAATATGGCGAAGCGTCAGCCCGGGCGATTTCTCCATAGGATTCCACAACGCTCGTATCGGTTCGCCATGTTACGGATTGAGTGGTTGCCGGGTCATCATTCCAGGTCAGAATAATATGATCCGGAATTGCAGTCGGAAATGGATCGTGGGCGGCGGTGGTGCGGTTGGGGGCAGCCGACGTAAAATTGCCGACGCCGACTGAAAACAGAAAAATCAGGGCAAAATGTTGAATAGATTTGTTCATATGCTTCTCCATGTTTTCTTAAGTTGATACAAAATTTAAAATCATGTTACTTTAACCTTAAAAACCTGATCCGATTATTGCCGGTTCGATTTGAGAATGAAATAGATAACTAACAATGAAGTTTTTATTGTTTCTCGCATATCCGGTTAACAAGATTTTCAATCAGCCTTTCTTTTGGAATAAAGTCAGCTTCAGGTGAGGTTCCCGGCCGTCGTCCGGAAGCAATTCATTAGGAATTTTTCAGGCTGTTGGCGTCAAGCTTATCCTTTAGTCTGCCTGTCGCCTCTTTATTTTTGATGATATTCTCTTTAGAGAGAACGGGAACAGGAAGGGATTCGATTTCAACGATTATTCTGTTTGAGTAAGCATCTTCAAATGATACGCCGTCTATTGAGTTGATTATGTCAATTCTTCTTGGTGCAACTCCGATTTGAAAAATCGTGCCCGGTGTTGAAAAATCTTTAATGGAAACGTTATTTAAGGGCGCTCCAAATTTGATCAATGCGTTATAAACTTTTTCGGCATTGGTTTCATTCGACTGAATAAAAATGTCGATATCTCCTGTTGCTCGAGGATATCCGTGTGCCGCCATGGCATATGCACCAACAAGAAGAAAATTAACTTTTTCTTCTAATAATGTTGATAACATTTCTTTGTAGTCTTGATTCAACATCGTGTTTCTTCGTTAATGAGAATAATTCTTTGGTTAAATCCCAAACAAAAGAGATTGATTCACTTGCTGAAATTTGTGCCGGCTCTTCTATTATGGGTTCGCTTGAAGAGTATTTCCTGGTAATGATTCTATTCAGTTTCATGAGTAAAAGTTAGCAAAAGAACGGTCTTTATACAAATCAAATTCCTGACGACTTGGAGATGAGATACGGCGAGATAATCTCACCGGAGACCTCCGTTAAGGCGACGCAATTTCGCTTAGCAGTTTTTATCGTATTTTTTTATAACCGATCAAAGCCCTCAGGCTTAACGTCGGAAATCATTGAAAGCGCTTCTTTGTACTTTTTCGGATTGGCCCTCTTTGCACGTAATTCGAGATAATCCTTAGTTGCAAATGCTGATATCTTTTCCGATACTGCGCTTGAAATAAATTGATTAATCGAGATTCCGTCCTTTTTAGCGAACTCTTTTACTCTTTTGTATATAGATTCCGGTAAACGTAAACTTAAAGTACTCATTTTTATATTTCTCCTATTATCTCTAAAAATTCTTTTGGTGTTAATACTTCTATTCCAAATTTATCCACACCCTTAAAATCTCTCTTGTTATATGTGATGATATATTTACTTTGAGATTCTATTGCCAATTCTAAAACATGATCGTCTTTTGGATCTTTTAATTGAGGACGCCAAAGAAAAAATATTTCACACTTATTAGAGATTGTGCAAATCATATCTAAAATCGATTCTATATGCTCTTCACCAATTTTTAGATTATGTAATTCACGCTTTGCAATACTCTCATATTCAAATATTAGCGCCGGTGAAATATTTAGTTCATATTTTTCCTGGATAGTTTCAAAAAGCAATTTATAAGAGGCGCCGCGCCTTGATCTCAAGGCTGTGATAAAAACATTTGTGTCGATTACTATCTGATACTTCTTGCTCATATTGGTAGTATATATGATACCACAATAAATGTCAAGAACTTATTGGGCTTCACTCAAATATTTTGAGTATTTCTTATTATTGCAGAGCAGCGCATGGGATACGAGACGTTAAAATGAACACAATTTCCGGCAGTATGAGGAAAAGATGTAAAACAAACATCCGCATGAACGTCGGGCCGGCGCTCCGGAACAATTGGCTGCGGAGCACAACCCCGTAGACAGAAAAAACCATATGTGAAACTCAACCTTAATTCTAACCTTAGTAATTTTTATAATCTTGAGGTGTAATAACTATATCGAATAAAAATGAACCATTCTTGTCTTTATATCTATATTTCATAGTTACTTTATTATCTCTAAATCCCTTCAAATCAGGATTTGTTCTTACTCCCTCTACTATATTTGGTCTAATGTTATTTTCAAATTCAAGTAAATCTAAATCTGATTTATTATAGTTGACGAAGGTATAATTATAGATAATATCATTTTTTATTCCTCCGACAGCATTGTCTAGACGAGTTTCAGAATCGACCATTATTGGACAATTTTTATTAATTTCACTAGCCGCTTTCATTAGAATCGTATTATAACCTATTGTCATTTTAGAACTGAAAAACGCACGATATATTTCCTTACCTAAAGTACCTGCTATAATTAGTATAATGACCATTAAAATAATTGTAGAAATTGTTTTTTTCATGATAATTCCCTTCTTTTACTGTATATGCCACGCTTCACCTGTAGCGAATGCATGTAAGCAAACCTTTCTCTTTTCAATGATTCTTCCTAAACTCCATAGACCTCAAATCATGCAATAGCGTTCGCTGACAGGTGTAAGCAGTGGTTAGCATTTTTTTATACATAATCATCGATAATTTTACGTAAACCTTTTATTAATTCACCCACATCTTTTATATCAAATTCATCCCATTCAGCATGGAACGCATGATTTCGAATTCCGGCGTAGCTCTTTATTCGTTTGCCTTTAACAGGAGTAAATATTTTACCCCTTACAAGGTCATTTATTATTTCTTCTAATGATAATCCCTTAGAATCGTTAATATTTTTTCTATATATTTTTTTTAGGGTATCTTCAAGAACAGCACTTGCCAAAACCGATGATTCTACTTTTTTGTTTGCTTTATGATAATAATCCGCATGATCTAAAAAATTGTCGAATGTAATTGCACCAAAAATAAATTCTATTTTCTTTAGTAATCCATTTTTTATTTCTTCTTTAAGAGATAGAAGTAAACCGTATATCTTTATAATAGTATCAGATGGAATTCCTCTTTGGCTGGGTTTAAAATTAATACATTTAGTAGCCTCATCGAAATAATAAGAGCCGGGATTAGAAATTATAGAAACGAGGTTATATGCCGAGGCAAGCCATTTTTGATATATTGATATCATAAACTCATCAACCCAAAATCTGATTTCTCCATTTGAATCTTCAAGTCTTTGAGTTAAACTTTTGCCTTCTCTTATAAGTGAATTCAGCCGTTTTCTAATATTCTCTTCCATATTTTCCGCCAAATAAATATGCTAACATCTGTTTAACTTGCACAATATTGCCCTTTCGGGTTTTCTCCATAGATAAAAAACTTTCTCCATGGAGACAAAATTATGAACCCATTTTCCAGATCTTTAATCATTGCTTCAGAGTATAATCATTAATTATGCACTTTTCTGCATTCCAACATATTTGTCCAATAGTTTACGGATCATTTTTTGATAAGATGTATGGTATTTTTCGGATTGATTCTTAAAGAAATCGATGCTTGATTTACTCAGGGATATAGTAACTTTCACAGTCTCCTCTCTAAAAGCAAGTTCTTTGGGAGATGGCAGAAAATCCGGAATAATTCTTACATCATCCATTTTTTCATCAGTATAATTTATTGCGTTCTTCATATATCTTTTTCCCCTTTCGCCAATAACCGGCGCCAATAATTCTAATTTTAAAATCACGATGAGTAAACCTTACAGTAAGAATACCCTCGCTAACTTTGCCAAGACAGCAATATCGCTTTTCATCCCGGCTATGGGATAAATCCTCAAGAATAATACGATTTTCATCGGCAAATGCGAATTGCGCTTCATAGAAAGACACCCCGTGCTTCGATTGATTCTCGATATTTTTCTTCTCATTCCACTCGAAATTAGACTTATCACTCACAGGCTAAAAATATAAAGAAAGAATAAAAAAAGCAATATAAATATATGGGTATAATTACTTCGAAGGTTCTAAACCTGTCAGGTTTATTTGGTTCTTTTTCCCCGGATGAGATCAATCCCGTAAACCTGACAGGTTTAAACGACCTTACCAACTAAATCCAACTCTTCAACGCTATCAATTTTTACCTTGTAAAACTTGCCAATTTCAAGCGCTTTTTCACTATGGACTCTTACAAAACCATCAATTTCCGGAGCATCCCAGACTGTCCTGCCAAGGAATCCACCTGTCTCCTGCTCTTCGATAATCACATCAATTGTCCGCCCGACTTTTGAAGCGGCGAACTCCCGTGCAATCGACCACTGTATCTGCATCACGATATCTTTGCGGCGTTCCTTTTCTTCAGGTGAAATGTTATCCGGCAATTCCGCCGCCTTCGTATCCTCTTCCTTTGAATAGGTAAACACTCCCAGGCGCTCGAATCGAACATCTTCAATAAAATCCAGCAGCATATTGAAATCATCATCGCTTTCCGACGGGAATCCCACCATAATGGATGTTCTCAGCGCAATCGTTGGAACGTCCTGCCGGAGCCGAAGCAATTTTCGTTTGATCTTCCGAATATCATATCCCCGTTCCATCAACTTCAATATTCGCGGCGAAGCATGTTGAACCGGTATATCGAGATATGGGCATAATTCCGGGTACTTTTGAAAAAGAGCGTTTAATTTTGGATCCCAGAAATCCGGGTTTGCATACAATAAGCGAACCCATGGAAATAATTTTATCGACAGCAGTTCATGCAGCAACGTAAATAGATCAGGTCTTGATGGAAGGTCCGATCCATAGCGGGTCAAGTCCTGGGCAATCAGGATAAGTTCCTGCACACCTTTTTGGCTTAAGTATTCAGCCTCCCGCAATAAACTGTCCACGCTCCGGCTTTTCTGTTGCCCCCGGATCAGGGGAATCGAACAAAAGCTGCAGCTGTTATCACATCCTTCCGCAATTTTCAGATAAGCAAAATGTCCCGGCGTCAGCAGCGACCGGATTCGTTCCACATCTTCGCAGGGTTCGGAAGTCTCAACAATATCTTCGATTACTTTGTCCCATGAATCGATTCCAAATATTCCATCCACTTCCGGGAGTGCGGTTCGCAGCTGTTCGGGATAGCGTTGTGACAGACACCCGACAACGAGGATCTTTTTACCGGGATCCGTCTTCTTTAATTCGACTGTTTCCAGGATGACTTCGATTGATTCTTCCTTTGCAAAATCAATGAAACCGCAGGTGTTTATGATAATGATATCCGCATCTTCCGGTTCTTGAAGATAGCTATAGCCCAACTTTTCGAGATAGCCTTTCAGCACTTCCGAATCGACTGTGTTTTTCGGACATCCAAGTGATATGATCGAGAACGATTTATTGGCAGACATTTGACAATCTATTTTTAATTATAAGTTCACTTAAAAAAAGGTAAGAAGTCAGGAAAGAAAACCCTTGGAAGGGTTGAAAAGATAATTTTGTGTAAGATTGACCCCCGACTTAAGTCGAGGGTTAATAGTAACTTATCAGAAGAAATAACTATTTCAACAGTTTCCAAATATTTCTTAATATACTTCAAATTCCAATCTTTCTTAAGTTGACTCAATTATCATTAGAAAGAAGGGCGTCAACAAAACTATTCGGATCGAATTCAATCAGATCGTCGATTTGTTCGCCAACTCCCAGATAACGAATGGGAATGCTCAATTTATGGTGAATGGCTAAAACGACGCCGCCTTTTGCCGTGCCGTCCAGTTTAGTCAAAATAATACCGGTTACACTCACGGCGTTCATGAATTCCTGTGCCTGAACAATACCGTTCTGACCCGTATTGGCGTCCAGAACGAGCCAGACATCATGTGGCGCATTGGGAATTTGTTTTGCGATAACCCGCTCAATCTTGGTAAGTTCATTCATCAGGTTAGACCTGGTATGAAGCCGACCGGCTGTATCGATCATGACAATATCATGTCCTTTTGCGAGGGCTGATTTAATTGCGTCGTAGGCGACTGAAGACGGATCTTTGCCCTTTGGATTTCCCATAAAGTCCGCATCAGCGCGGTCTGCCCATATCTTGAGTTGGTCATAAGCAGCCGCACGAAACGTATCCGCCGCAACCGTTAATACTCTTTTTCCTTCCGACGTGAATTTTCGCGCCAGTTTTCCGATGCTGGTTGTTTTTCCCGTTCCATTCACACCTACGAATAACATGATCCTCGGTTTAGCATCGGTATGAGGAATATCTTCATCGGTTTTAATTAGCGACTTCACTTCAGATTTCAGAATATCTTCTAATTTTTCCGCCTCTTTCCGGTCAACATTTTTAAGCCTGTCAATTAGAATGTCAGTCAGGCCAACGCCCAGATCGGAAGCAATCAACGTTTCTTCAATCGACGTCAACATATCACTGTCGATACGGAAAAATTTACCGAGAAGAGGTATCCGGGACGCTATACCGGTTTCGGTTTTTTTCAGACCTTTGGAAAGTTTTGAGGATCGCTTAGATACTGCTGTTTTTTTTTTAGCCCCGGTAATCTGATCGACGAAGACGCGGCAGTACTGTACCCATGAGATCAGGAGAAAGAATATAGTAATCCACATTATCAGCAAAACCCAATCATGGGCAATATCGGAATAAACAAAAGCCAGGACAGTCGCAGAAGTAAAAGTAATTGAGATTTTACCAAGTTTATTTGCATAAGGAGCAATCTTACGGTTATTCAACAGATATACTCCCATCAATACAATTGTAAGATCACGAACCGCCAACAATAGAAAGAAATACGCCGGCATTCTATCCGTAAACATGAGGTATAGCATTACACTGAAAATCACTACTTTGTCTGCAACAGGGTCCAGAACCTTTCCAATATCGGTAATCTCGTTACTGATTCGTGCAAGCCAGCCATCGAGAACGTCGGAAACAATGGCAATCAGAATGAATATCAGCGCAATATCCCCTTTTCCTTTCTGCAGAAAATACAGGATAGGCAATGCCATAAAAGCCCGCAATATGGAAATCACATTTGAAATTGTTACGATACGATCAGGATGCATAGATTCATATTTTTGTCTGACTTTACTTCTCAAAATTCCTTTGACTCCTCTATTGTTTTATCGATCTGCAAAAATACATCTCAAATAAATGAATTCCCACCTGCTTTTTTATATCATGTTGAAAATCCAACTCAATCAAATTGCCATTAAAAATAAGACTTCCCCGGTGTAATATCCAAAAATGTTTGCATATTTTTCGGATCAATTCAAAATCATGCGAAACAATCAGAACGTGATGCCGCCGTTGAAAATCCTCCAGAACGGAATACAGCTGATTTTTTCCCTTATGTCCCATCCCGATCGTGGGTTCATCCAGGATCAGTAAATCCGGGGACATCGCCAGGCTCAGAGATATTGCAAAGCGCCGGAGCTCGCCTCCGCTGAGCTCAAAACCGCTTTTATCTTTAATCATATCGTAATTCATTGAGAAACGATCGAGATAAAAATTTATATGCTCATACAAATTGGTTTTTAATGGATTTTGGGTGACAATTTGCTGAACGGTATCACCGACCCTCACTCCCAGAAATATCTTTTCAGGAAATTGTGGCGAGTAGATAACTTTCGGTGGCTCGACGGCTCCGTTTTTGAATGAAAAATGAAGATTGCCGGTCTGTGGTTTGACAATTCCCGCCAGAATCTTACTAAACGTCGTTTTACCGGATCCGGACAAACCGTACATCCCCAGCGCACCGTGAAATCGGTATTTCAAATCCCGGATCGCCAGATTAAACGAGCTTTCCGGCTGAAAACGGTACGCAATATTTGCTACTTGAATGTCCAGCTCAGGCTTCATAGTCACTGTTCCTGAAGTTTTTCAGGTAGTCGGCGCTGTTTCCCGTATAAATAACCTGTCCCTGCTCCAGCGCAATCACATAATCCGCCATACGAATCTCATGTACTTCCTGACTGATCCAGATAACACTGACACCCTGCTTTATTAGAACATCAATTTTTTCATAAAGCCGGATTTGCGTAAAAATATCGAGGAAGGAACAGGGTTCATCCAGAATCAGAATATCAGGTTGCGTGATCATCATGCCCGCCAGCGCCAGCCGCTGTTTCTCACCGCCTGACAATCTATTAGGCGAATCAGATTTTCTATCGATTAAATCAATCTCTTCGAGCGCCTCGGCAGCCTTCACTTGCATTTCAGCGGAACTCATGCCACGATTTTCAAGATTAAAAGCGACCTCTCGCTCAATATTAAAATGGATGAACTGATCGTCCGGATTTTGAAAGAGATAACCGAAATGAATATTCCGTTGAGTGGCGCCGTTCATCTCGAAAATGATCTGTCCTTTATCCGGTTTCAGGAGTCCGGAGATAAGTTTAACAAGCGACGTCTTTCCCGAGCCGCTGTCTCCGGTAATTACCACCCGGCGTTGCAGTGGAATGGACAGATTGATATTCCGGAATAATTCTTGCCTGATTTTATACTGAAAATCCAAAGCGCTTATTTGAATTCTCAATCATTCTCCAGTATCTCTTTTACTGTTCTTGCAGAAGCTCCCATATTATCCCAGATGACTTTGCGCGCTGAATAAGATGCCTTTTCATAGGCTTTCTTATCTTTTATGAATGTCTTGATGTGCTTCAAAAGGCATTTACCGGTATCACAGGAGAAGCCGCCGCCTGCCTCAATCAGTAATTCCGCCTCTCTTGAATTGTGGTAATTAGGTCCGAATAATACGGGCAATCCAGCCACTGCCGGTTCCATGACATTATGGATCGAGCCGCGGAATCCTCCGCCAATAAATGCCAGGTTCGCCTGATGATACAGCTCCGCTAAAATCCCGACTTTATCTACCAAAACAATGCATTCACTGACAGGTCGTTTCTGCGCCCGGCTGAACCGTACGGAAGAAATTCCTTCGCTTTTAAAGAGATCTTCAAAACTTTCCAATGCATATTCATTCGGTTCATGCGGCGCTAAGATACATCGAAAATGATCAAATTTTTTAAAAATTTCAACCACCGCTGGCAGTAGATGCCTGGCATCCTGAGGCCAGATACTGCCGATGATAAAAATAAAATCTTCGTCAAACAGCCGTGGAATATGATTCATTATTCTGCTCCGCGCCCGTTCAACGACCTGATCATAGCGAGTATCGCCAAGCGTCATTAATTTGATCTGAACACTTCCGAGCAATTTCTCGACAGACAAGCGGTCCTTCTCCGAAATAGCAAAAATATAATCAAGGGATCGATACAATTCCCGAAAAAAGCAGCGCAATAAGGGACTGAATTTTGTGCTCTTCTGCCGTATTCTTGCCGACATTAAATAAGTGGAAACATGGTGCCGTTTGGCATTTATGATAAGATTAGGCCACAACTCGTATGTGACAAAAATGATCTTTTGTGGTTTGAGTATCTGGATAAATTGCCGTGTTCGCAAGAAACTGTCGAACGGCAGATAAATCATCAGATCAACTTCCGACATCCGTTCCGCATGGCTGAAACCACTTGGTGATGTAAAACTCGCAACAATCAGCACATCCGGGCGAACAGCGTTTAATCCCCGAATAACCGGCTTTGCCTGTTCAAACTCCCCCAGAGAAGCCGAATGGATCAGAAAGACCGGTTTGCTTGGGTGTTTCTGACGAAATCGTTTCAGGTTGTACCAGGTGATTTTTCGCCCCTTAATTCCATCTTTTATCTTGTTATTAAAGAGCGCCAGAATCCGGAGCGCGAGAAATGCCAGAGGGACGAGAATGATGTTGTATATGATAATCCAGAATATTGTCATGCCACGATATCGTTTAACAAAGATTGTACTGCCTTAAAAACTTCCTCCACCGAACTGTTTTCCAGACAGTACTGCCGTTTCCGGTAACATCTACGGTCTCCTTTTTGAGAACAGGGACGGCACCAGAGCTGTTGTTCGATTGATCGACTTTTTTCACTATACGCTCCTGCTCCCGTCTCCCGTGAAGTTGGTCCCAAAATGACAATCAGCGGCGTCTTTACCGCTTCGGCGGCATAACTTAAGCCCGTATCATTACCAATTACAAGCGTGCTTTTCGCCAAAACGGCAATGGATTCTTCCAACGTAGTTTCACCGATCAGGGAAATATTATTCCCACTGTTTAGATCAGATAATTCGGCTAAATAGTGATCTTTTTTCCCACCCAGCCAAACGACAGGAATTGTGTAAGTGTCATAAATGCACTGAGCAAGCTCCCGGTACTTTTCAAGAGGATAGCGTTTGTTTTTCCAGGCTGCGACAGGCAACATCGCAACGAAAGGTTTAGCAACTCCCCGCTCCTGTAAAATTTCTTCAGCCCGCTGAGTGGCTAAGTCATTCAAGAAAATTTCAGGAACCAATGAATCACCGGATATACCCAAAGGTTTGAGGACTTTCATATATTCATTCAGAACAGTGAAATTTTCCGGAAACAGGTTTATATAAAAATAGAATAATAGAAACCGTTTCAGACGCGGTTTTAAGAATCGAAGATGTGGAATCTTCCGTAAATAATAACCAAGAACCCTGCTGCGAATAGAATTGTGCATGTCGATATACAGATCATAGCCTTCACGTGCTAATTTGCGACAAAGCTCGCGCCACCCAGCGAATCCCTCTCCAGAGTCAAAGGTCAGGACATTCGAGATAAAAGGATTATGCTGAAGCAACGACTGAAACTCCACTTTTGTCAGACAGTCGATCCGGGCGTCCGGAAATTTACTTCGCAGTGCCCTGAAAATAGGCGTTAAGAATACAATATCGCCCAGCGAACTTAAACGGATTATCAATATTTTTTGAGAATATCGCTCTAAACTCAATGAGTTCTTTCCCGGTTAAATTCAACAAATCCCAGCAATGACTGTTTGACATCTGAAGCCGGAAATAAATCCAGCGCTGTGTGCGCCTGATCTGAAATTTCTGTTAATTTTTGCTGCGTGTAGGCAACACCATCTTTTTCAACAATCAATTCATTTATTTTTCTAATATCATCCGGCAGCAGACCGGCTCTGATCCATTCCCGGATTTCCCGGCTTCTATCTGAGTCCATTTTACTTAACACATGCAACAAGGGTAAAGTTATTAGATTCGATTTCAAATCCCTGCCAATCGGCTTGCCAATTTTATCCTCTTTGGCAGTGTAGTCGAACAAATCATCCTTGATCTGAAATGCCATCCCGAGATATTTCCCGAATATGTAGAGAGCGTCCGCCTGTTCCGGACTTGCTTCCACCGATAAGGCGCCGACTTTACAACTGCTTGCAAACAGCGAGGCGGTTTTCAGCCAGATCATACGGAAATAATTATCCTCATCCATACCGTTGTCTGAACTTTTTTCTAATTGAAGGATTTCCCCGGAACTCAGCGATTCGGAGGTTTTTGACAGCAGTTCCAGCGCTTCAAAATTGCGCAGCCGCAGCATATTGGATAGCGACCGGCTGAACAGAAAATCGCCCATCAACACGGAGACTTTATTCTTCCAAACGGCATTGACCGAAGGTACTCCGCGGCGGATTCTCGCTTCATCGATGATGTCATCATGAATTAAAGTTGCCGTATGAAGGATCTCCACCAGCCCGGCAGACACAATCGTAGTATCATTAGGCTCGCCACACAGCTTTGCGGATAACAGTACCAACAACGGTCGGATTCGTTTACTGTTTTGATCGAGAATGTATCGTGAAATTTCATTAATCAGTCTAATATCCGATTGCAGCGCCGATTCAAATTCTTTATAAAATAATTTCAGCTCTTTTTGAACCGGTTTGGCTAATTGCCTGATAGAATTTGCCATGTTTATCCTTCTAAGTAGTTATTATCAGAATCTCGCCTCGCGCCTTTCATCGCTACCCGTGACACAATTATACTGAATTCATAAAGGAAAAACAGGGGAATTCCCATCATCAACATGCTCACAGGATCGGGCGGCGTTATAAAGGCTGCTAAGAATAAAATGATGATTATGGCATAGCGCCAGCTTTTTCGTAAAAACGTTGGTGTAATCAATCCCATTTTTGTCAGAATAAATGACGCCACCGGCATTTGAAAAATACAACCTGATGCGACCATAAGTTGGAGTACAAATTTTGCATAGTAATTGATTGATATGTTTTTCTCAACTTCGGATGTGCCTACTGCAATCAGAAACTTGATCGCAAAGGGAATTAAGACAAAATATGCGAATAAAACTCCCGCTAAAAAAAACAGCGTAATGCTCAACACAAGCCATGGACCCCAGCTTTTTTCATTGGAATAAAGACCGGGCGCCACAAATACCCAGAACTGATAGGCGATCACCGGAATTGAAAAGACAATACCCATAACCAGCGCTACACTGAATTTCAGCATCAGCATTCCCTGAACTTTCAGCACCTGTATCTTCATATCCGGCTGCAGCATCTTGGAGGGTTTAATTAAAAGTTCAATAAATATATCGGAAACTAAAAATGTTAATACCATAAAGATAACGACGCTGAACAATGTCTTTAACAAGCGCCAGCGCAGCTCTTCCAGGTGGTCCAGAAAGCCCATCTCCGCCATATTCTTGTCTTTGGATTTCGATTTGTCCGATGTCATGTGTCTGTTGTTCAATAACTATCAGTAAAAAATATCCCTTAAATATAATTATCCCAACCCATAAAAACATTGTTTATTGAATGACTGAAGTTACCCCGAAATTTTAGTGTTGTACCTAATATTATGTCGAGATGGTACAACCACCCCTTTCCCGCAGGAGCTCTGGATATAGGGGGATAGGGGGTATAGGGATATAAGGAGTATAAGATTTCATTTGGTAGATTTTATCTGGTTTCTGATATATTAGAAATCTTATCAATATTTCCCTTATTACCCATATTCCCTTATTTCCTTATTTCTCTCCCGTGCTAAGGAGGGGATTGCTCCACCAGGAGTTCCTGCGGAAAGGGGAGATCAATTGGAATCTTCATAAAATAAGGCTTTTTCCGTCTCAACTTTCCTGAATTACTATTAAACAACTCATTCTCCTCGAGATGTCCTTGACACAAGCCCATTGCCACGCTCGTTCCCAAGCCCCAGATTGGGAATGTTAGAGAAGAGTGTATTTTTCGTTACAAAACCGGGGCTTTGCCACAAGATAGGACATGAGGGCTATTTACAATATGAATTTTTCAACAAGCAGTAAGATCGCTTGAGGAATAAAAATATATTCTATTGAAATTTATCTTTTACCCGAATTCTTTCACGAATTCGTCATAATTGGTAATGATCAGCTGGCGCCCTTTGCGCTTGATCCAGCCTTTTCTCTCGAGCAGTTTCAACATTCGTGAAACCGTCTCACGGGACGTTCCCGCCATGTTGGCGACATCCTGCTGGAATGGAAGATTATCAATGATGACCTGTCCCAATTTGATGATGCCGAGGTCTTCCGCCAGACGAATGATGCTCATGGCAATGCGGCTCTCGGCATCGCTTAAGGACAATCCCTCAATTTGCTGATCGGATCTTCTCAGACGAATAGCCAGCTCCTGAAGCAGCGCAATCGCGATTTTCGGATGTTTTTCCAGCAGATCCAGAAAATCCCCTCTTTTCAGGACAAACACTTCCGAATCCTCAAGCGCGATCACATTAGCGGAGCGGCTTTCACCATCAAAAATAGACATTTCTCCAAAAAAGTCGCCATCTCCGAGGATCGACAAAATCACTTCGCGTCCATCATCACTCAGGCGCGTGATTTTTACACTACCCTGATTAAGAATAAAAAGGGTGTCTCCCGCATCCTCTTCCATCAGGATCATGTTATTTCGTTTATAGAGGCGTTTTTGCATCAAACTGAAGATCTTTTCGAGAATCTCATCTCTCAGATCAGCAAACATTGGAATATTTTTAAGTACAGAGTCATTCATATTGTTTTATCTCCCTCAAAAAATAGTGGGCATTACCCTAAAAAACAAGAAAAAGTTTCACAGCTTAAATCTTGTTCTTTAATTTAGCTTTTTTCCTTAGTCGATTCTTTTGTTTTAGTAAACTTTTTAAGAATACCCGGAACCATATCGATGACCTTCGCCAGGCTGCGGTCTTTCAAACTGTGTACCCGCACGTTATCATCTTCGATTATGATAATCGCCACCGGTTCGATGATCGCGCCACCGCCGGTACCGGACCCTCTGTCCTTATCGTCTTTTGATTGACCACCACCGGCGGCAAAACCGAGGGAAATTTTAGTAACCGGAATAACGGTAGATTTGCCTGCCTGGATCGGTTTGCCTATGACAGTTTCCGAATCAACCAGGTCTTTCAATTTTCCTAACAGCGTATCTATCAAGTTTTCAACCATTACGAACCTCCTTTTTTCTTGCGAATTCGTCGCTTGTAATTTTTATATACAAAAATAAGAATTGGAATGTATTGATACAAATGAATTAAACAGAAAATTTCAATTTTTCCCCAAATTCCGGGTTGTGTAAAATTCGCCCGTATGTTTATCCTTTTCAAATAGTTAGTGGTGTACCTGAACATATAATAAGTCGAAAAAAAGAAACCTGTCGCGGCGAGATTTTTAAAACCGACGGATAGATCTCCGTCAATTGTCTTAAAATTAATCGGTTTCATAATTTTGGGCGCTACTTTTCCGGCAAATGAAATCCAGTCAATTACCGATAATTTGGAAGTATCCCTTTTCTCTTTGGGTTTTTTTTCTTTTTTCTTTGGTTTTTTCGCCGGCTTACCGAGAGATTTTTTCAAAACAGGCGCTTTAACCATAAGCAATGCCGCCGAAACACTGATGGTATTGTTTTCCCATCTTAGAAAAAAGCGTAAAAATCCGTAGATGAATGATACACCGGCTCGCAGCTGTTTTTGATCATCTTCAAACGTCCCGTTGACCTTTAACCGGGTCGGTAAAATAAGTATCAAGAGGGACAATCCCAGCAGTAAGGCAAATATGGTAAGGATTATTTTAATTATCAAAATCGGTGTCAAGAGTGTTTTTTCCTTTGATATTCAGGATTGATATAAATAAATTTGCGAACTGTTTGAAAACTTTGGAAAGGAGTTTAATGAGCAAGAATTTATCAGTCCAGAAACGGATTCGCCAGGC
>JAUVYH010000057.1 GCA_030603165.1 Fidelibacterota bacterium | reverse complement strand
TGATGTTGGAATTGGTATGGCTAAAATCAACAATGAGTACTATGATGGATATATGCCAAAAGTAGGATGTCCTGGTTGTAATAATTATACTATGGAGTATATAGAAGAAGATTGAAAGTCCGCCGAAGGCGCTAAGTTCATCCATCCATACTAGTTCTAGCTATTTGATGAAAACTAGTTGCTCTTGGTTTGTTAGAATTATCATCTAATATCCAATAGTTAGCACTAAGATCATAAACCCAGGTATCATTTTTGTTACCCCCGTTTCGACCACCAAATAAAAGAACTTGATCGCCCCCAATATACTCTATGTCTTGACCATACCTCCCCGATGGTCCAGAACTACATTTCTTTGTCCAAGTGCTGTCGGAGAGATTAAAGAGCCATGTGTCATCATATCTAGTGCCAAAATTTTCTCCACCAAATAAGAGTACTTTACCTTCTCCAATATAACACATCCTGTGATGATATCTCAGGGATGGTTTATATGAGGTGGATATTTGATTCCAAGAATTTTCTCCAAGATCGTATATCCATGTGTCATCAATTTTACCATAGCCATCAGGGGAACCACAACTTCCACCATATAAGAGTATTTTACCATTTCCTATGTATGCCATATCGTGCCCCATCCGCCCCGGCGGCTTTGTAGATGGATATTGCTTCTCCCAAGAATTGCTTTCAAGGTAGTATATACGTGTCGTATCTGAATAATTAGAGCCGATTCTACCACCAAACAGTAGCACTTTATTATCACCAATATATGACATTGAATGACCATATATGTGAGGAGGTGGAATTGATGGGGTTTTTTCTGTCCAAGTGTTGTTATCTAAATTGTAAATCCAATAATCATACTTCGAACTATCGGCATCATATCCGCCATACAATAACACTTTGTTATCACTAATATATGACATAGAAAAAAAGGCTCTAGCTGCTGGTTTGGTAAATGGATATTTTTGAACCCAATCGTCATCAGCGTAAAGGCTATTAATTATTATATTAAAAATTAATAGAGATCCAATTAGTTTCAACGTCATTTTTTATTTACCACCAATGGTTTTTCCTCTTTGGTCATTAAATTCAATATCAAGTCTGCACCTATGTTTTTTTATCAAAAATTGTTGAAATCTTACGTTGTTATTAAATTTATTCTTTCCTTAACTTATATTTATACGCTCTACAGTAAACTGTTCCATGATCCTGATATGTCCATGTTTCACTGTCATCTACATTATAAATATGCCAACCTTCTTTTAACAATCTATCAAGTTCTGCCTGTCCCCTCGCATTATTCCCTATGTGGATAACTTCATGAAGTTTAAATTGAGCCATAATTTATCCTTCTGGTTAATGTAGTTATTAATTTTTTCAGCCAAACGTATGTTTATACTGTTCACTATACGCTCAAAACAGGTTTCTCCATGCAGAAACTTTTTCAGAAAGTTTCTTAATCAGGAAACTAAAAAGTTTCTCTTTAAACAAACATTTAATCCGGTTTTGCAGAGCTCGATTCATTTGAATCAACTTTAGTCAATAATTATTTTATAGTCAAGACCAAAATGAATAACCGCTCCGACTGATGTCGGACATTAAAAATTAAAAATTTAAAATTTGCTATTTTCTGTCCGTTGTAGCGGGAATTAGATATCACGCGGATCAAATAAATTCGTTTGGACAAGATCTGAATTCTTAAGCCTGTAACGGTTTTTACCACCATCCCTTTCCTTAATAACAAATGTCAATTCAGAAAGCATAGACGATAGCTTTCGCGTATCAATATCAATATGAATTTTATCTTTTATTTCTCTTGCGGTTAAGGGTTTGGATGAAAGAACGTTTTTCACCTGTAATTTTTATCACTGCATCATTTTCACCATAATTCGCATGAATGTGTGGATGATGATGTTTTTTATCATTAAAGAAAAACATACAAATTATAAAACATCGATATTGTTGGCATGTCGTTTCTCTCATAATTTGGTTAATCATATTTGATACGTCTAACTCACCTGCCAAAAAGCGCCGGCTTTTTGGTCAAGTGCAGTGATTCGTTAGCCACTTCTTTCCTATGCCGAAAGCACTTCAACTGAGAGTACTTCCTTGATCTCATGATGGCCTGATATCTTCCTGTCTATCTCATCTAGGGTAGTAGCGTGGAAGTACCTCTCACCGCACTCTTTGCAGACCTGTGCCTCGACATCTTCCACGATGTAAAGACTCCCCTTGAACCAATGAGGCTTCCTAACTTTCTTCCGAGCTGTATCGGAATTGCAGAACTCACATTTCATTCCCATGTCTCCTTTTCGTAAACTGTAACGATGATGAGTTGCCCGATTTCCTTGAAACGGCAAAGCACATGCATCAGCCTTCCGTCGGTAGCAGGCCCCTCGATTCGATATCTTGTTCCTCTTAGATCATGTGTCAACTTTTTCTGGATAAAACCTTGAAGGATGGCGTTTTCCACATCCCGCCGCTCAAAACTATCTTCAGCTATTTCCTCTTCTGCGTGTGAAGACAAGTAATAATCTCGATTTCGCACCTTTTGACGTATTTTATCGATAATTGACACTATTTGCTCATCTTTCCTAACTCCTAAGTGAGTGGATAAATTCCATATAACATCCTAAGAAAAAACACATTTATATTTTTACTAAAATTCTTATAGAAAGTCAACACATTTCTTTTTCCAATTTGTGATTGATTTCATCGATTTTTACAATTTTACTGAGTTCAGATATTATAAGAAAATAGGCTTACGGAAAAATCTCACCGACGGCGCTTTGCCGCAGGGTATAGTGGTGGTTAGATATCACGCGAATCAAATAAATTCGTTTGGATAAGCTCTGAATTCTTAAGCCTGTAACGGTTTTTACCATCATCCTTTTCCTTAACAACAAATGTCAATTCAGAAAGCATAGACGATAGTTTTCGCGTATCAATATCAATATGAATTTGATCTTTTATTTCTTTTGCGGTTAAGGGTTTGGATGAAAGAACATTTTTTACCTGTTCTTCAAAATTCTCTAATTCTTCTCTTTGTACGATATCGCCATTAATGTTTACCGGCGTCGCGCCTTTTAAAATCAATAAATCATTAGCGTTATTTTCACCGGGATTCGGTTTGCGAACATAGATTTCCCTGTTTTTTCTCAAACCGTCAGCAACACCAGACCAGGTTCCGCCTTTTACATCAGATTCCGCTACATAGATTTTATCCGCTAAACCGTAAATGTAAGTATTTCGTCCCATCGCAAGCCCGACGGACCAGGGCGCTTTGGGGTGATAAGCGCTTAACACCAGGACGTCGCCTTCAATTATCCGGGAATAATATTTCTTAAAACCACCGGCGAATGTCATAATTCCTTGCGGCAAAACAATGATACTCCTACCGTTTGCGGTTAAAGTTTCTTCTAATGCTGTTCGATCAACGCCTTTCGCAAAACCGCTGACGACAACCTGAAAACTCTTAACGGTGTTTTGGGCAATTTTTTTCGTGAATTCCAAAGAAATATCAGAAGCATTTCGCGAACCAACGATAGCAATGGAAGATTCTTTCAGTAAACTTTTGTTTCCTTTAGTGTAGAGTAAAGGCGGGGCATATTTCAGTTTTAAATTATTTTTTAGGGTGGGTGAATAGTCATCGGCGTCTATTGGAATTAATTCAAAGCCCTGGTTTAGTAAATCTTCAACGAGGAAAGAATAATTGGGAAGTTCGGTCTTTGCGATGTCCAGATCATTTAATTCTTTCGAATTGAAGTGAAATTCTTCCGACCAACTTTTTTGATCCATCTCAAAAAAATCGTAAAAGGACATATTTAGTTCGTGTAGGATTTCCACAATCAAACGATTTATCTTTTCCGTTCGCCATTTCGGTAAATGGGCTAAAGCCATCCAATAGGCATATTGTTGAATATCACTCATTAAATATCGCCCCCTACTGTTTTTGCTATTGCTAATGGCGCAATTTTCTCCGCCCCTAATTTAGTAAATAATCGTCCAATTTCCTTAATAGTTGCGCCGCTATCATAAATATCGTCAATCAACAAAATCTTCTTACCAATAATCCCGGATTCATCCCGGTATAAAAATACGTCTTTCACATTATCGCGTTTCAACACAGAGTTTTGAAATATTTTCTGAGGTTTTGTAGCCGTTATTTTTACAAGTTTGGGTGATAATGGAAATTTCAATGTCCGCGCCACTTTTCCTGCAAAATTCCTGACAAGATCACCAGACTCTGTCGGTGGAACATAAACGACAAGATCAAATTCCTCATTTCCGAATTTGTGTCTGAATGCCCTTAACGTTTGTTTCAGCAGATGGTTGGGAAAATCACCGCCGTTTTCATATTTACAGCGATGTATTGCCGCGCCAACATTGGATATGCCATAATACGAAGATGCGACGCCGTTGACGATATTGGAGTTTTTTGTTTCAACTTCCAGCTCGGGGAAATAAGAATCCCTGAATTCATCGATCTTTTTTTGCCGGTCTTCAGAAAGATTGTAATGAAGGTCTTTTTGTAAATCATTATCACATTTTCCGCAATGATTGACTGTATCGTCGCCAAGATAGCGGCAAAGAAAATCCATTCTACAGCTTGAGGACTCGGAATAGGAAATCATCTGTTCCAGTTCCGCCATCTTGAAATTCCGAAGTTCTTCAAAAGGTCTCGTATCAAGCTGAGGTGCGCCATACTGATATTCATATTTTTTACTTCCGCCATACATCACCTCTTTAATGATGCCCTGGTCGATCAAATCTGCTCTAATAACCCGTACTTGTGTCTGAGTCAGGTTCGTTGCGCGCATCAAATTC
This sequence comes from Fidelibacterota bacterium, assembly GCA_030603165.1. Classification (GTDB taxonomy): domain Bacteria; phylum Fidelibacterota; class UBA2242; order UBA2242; family UBA2242; genus UBA9312. The sequence goes on along the minus strand of JAUVYH010000057.1, from coordinate 14,136 downwards.
CATTCGCCCATCGGTTCTGTTTTGAGTGCGTCAATAACTTTTTCATATTTTTTCATTGACGGGCGGCTATTTTTGATGAAATGTTCCGGTAATTCTCTATCTTCAGGATTATAAAGCAGGATAATTCTCGTCGGTAATCCATCTCGTCCGGCTCTCCCGATTTCCTGGTAGTAATGGATGGGAGATTGAGGCATTTGCGTGTGAACAATAAATCGAATATCCGGTTTGTCAATTCCCATTCCAAGCGCATTGGTTGAAACGATACATTTCCACCTGTTCTCAATTAAACCGTTCTCAATGTCTTTTCTGGATTCCGAATCCAAACCGGCATTGTAGCTTGAGGCGCTTATACCGGCAAATTGCAGCCAGGAAGAAAATAGATCCGTGTTGACTCTTGTTCCGGTATAAATTAGACCATTCCCACCTGCGTGTTTTTTAAGAAATCCTGCCAGCCATGCCATTTTGGATTCTTCATTATGTACTTTGACTACACTTAAATGAAAATTTTCCCGTAGTAGATTTCCACGAATAAGAGTAACATTATTTCCAATTTGTGTTCGTACGTCTTCTGCTACTCTTTTCGTGGCTGTTGCTGTTGTCGCTAATACCGGGAAATTTTGCGGGAGCAATCTTACCAAACTGACAATACGACGAAAAGCCGGTCTGAAATCATGTCCCCAAACAGAGATACAATGGGCTTCGTCGATTACCACCATTGAGATTTGCATATTGCGAACCGCTTCCAACCATTCCCGGTTCTCCTGTCGTTCAGGTGCGATATAAATAATTTTGATTTGTCCGTTTTTCGCCTTTTCCAGTATTTCGGCATTTTCTTCCGGCTCTTGCCCGCTATTCACGCATTCAGTTGGAATACCGATTGATTTTAAGTATTTAACCTGATCACGCATCAATGCAATCAAGGGTGAAAAAATTATTGTCAGACCGGAAAATTGAGTAGCGGGGAACTGGTAACAGAGAGATTTACCGAAGCCGGTTTTTTCGATTAACAGGATTCTTTCACCATTTAGAATTCTCTTGATCGTTTTCCATTGGTCGTCATAAAAATGATCGATATTAAATATTTGTTGGAGTTTTTGTTCTGCCTGGGATCGGTTCATTTTTCTTCCTTTAAATAGAAATTAAACGGATTTTAACTAACGGAATCGTCCCAAAGGTCACGGAGGACTTCTATGAAGGATATCTATGAGATAAAAAGTATCAAAACTGTCATTACAAGTGTGATGTGACAGTACTATAGAATGAAAAATAAACTAAACTCTTACAGCCACTTTTCTCGTATAATCAAACACAGGAGTTTCGATTGTTTTCACAGGCTTAAAACGACGTTTAGCAAATTTTAAAAGTTCATCTGTAATCTTGGGAGAGTAAGTTTTTTCACCACAATGAGTACAAACTTCAGCAGGTACTTTTCTAACTAAAATAACCTGATCTTCACTTTCACAAGTAAATGTTACTTCTTTAGACTCAACTTTGCCTCCACAAAATACACAATTCATCTTAATTACCTCCTGATTTGACAATCGATCCATTCTTGAGGATCAGGTTCATACGTTGTAACGATTACGACTTTTGGTGGTAGAGAAATCTGAACATGAAGATCTCGTTCCGTGTCTGTTTGTCCATAAATTAAACAACTTGGCGAATATTTATCATCCGGATATTCTTCAATAATTTTACCGTTCGAAATTGCTTCTTCAACATTTTTGCGGTCAAGTGATCGTTCGATCATACGTTTAATAGAATGATCCGAAAATCGATAGTCGCCTTTTTTAATTCTGTCTTGAATATTTCTGATATCCATTTATAGTATCAATATATAAGAAATCTGATTCAACCCTTTTAACAAATGTTTACCTTTTCGATTCTCTACGATAATGGTAAATCCATTTTCTTTTGCCTGTCATTGGGAGTATTTCGACCATACCCTTCCGCTATATTTGCAGCTATGCTGTTAGATGATCGTATTATCTGATAGCCCACAGTGTTCTGAACCTTTTTGTTCCACTTATCAAAGTCGTGCCAGACCATATCTGATAACGCTTCTGCCAGTTTTTGCCAAAGGCATGCCTTTCTCAAAGAGGCTCCTAGGGGTCTCTCTGAGACAATTTCTACTTTCTACTTTCAAGCCGTGAACCCCGTGAGATAGTATTGAAAATTAGTACATTTGAGCGGGATTGTTTTTGTCTCTTTCTATATTTTCCCACTAATATAGGGAAAAAAATATCTAACGGGGTGAACGGTTACAATTTATCTTTCTCTTATTTCGCGTATGATATCAACTATTTCTTCAGATGTAATTGATAGATTTATACCTTTCACATCAAATGGGGACATATTTTTCTTTACCGATTGGATTTTGAATAAAGTTCCATCTTTACGTTTGATTAATACTTCACCATCTTCTTTTGCTTTATTAAGCACCGTGGCAAAATTTTGTCTTGCTTTGGAAAATGTATAGGTAATCATTTTTTTACCTCAATTGTTTTTATGCCAATATTTTTAGCAATTTTAATTAATCCCATATCAAGGGTTAGTAATGGACTGTTACTTTGTATGGCACATATAAGAAAGTATGAGTCATAAGCATAAATGCTATATTGCTTTGATAATTCTAAGGCAGATTCCAGGTTTATATCGAAGAATCTAATTGGGATATTTTTATAATAATTAATTGCCGATTTTGCTTCTTCCAATGAGATTCTTTTCCTTTTAAGCATCGCAGAAAAGGCATTTCCAATTTCCCAATGGAGCGAGCTTGGAGCAAATAAATCAGCATTGTATGTTAATTCAATTAATTTTTCTTTGTGTTCTTCATTTGCGATTACCGAAATAATAGCGGATGTATCAACAACAATTTTCATAATGTCTCCAATTCAAACGTACAATTGTACATTGAAATATATGAGATTAATTATGAAAAGTCAAGAAAACATCTGTTTATCAATCTGAAATCTGAATTCTGATATTTGATATTTGAAATTTGATGGAATCGTAAAAAGTGATTATATATGTCATTCTGAACCCCAAGATTCTATGGCAGTGTGATAATGCTCAAAATGCATCGTATCTTATAATCGGAGTGAGAAGGGGTGAAGAATCTCATTATCTCAATGCGCAAATTTCAACCAGATTCTTCGTCGCAAGCTCCTCAGAATGACAGATTTGATACTTTTTACGATTCCATTATATTTGATATTTGAAATTTGAAATCTGAAATTCTATTCCCTTTTCCTTTCAATCCACCCGATAATCCCAGGAAGAATAACTACTGTTGTTATAAAGCAGGCGCCCACGCCGATTAAAAGCGCAGCGCCCAGGCTGCCATATCCCCGCCAGAGAGAAAACATCAGCGATCCGAATGCCAGCATTGTGGTCAGGGAGGTAAGCAAAATAGCTTTTCCCGTACTTGCGAAGACAGTCTTGACGGAGCCGCGTCCCTCTCTGCGCCAGCGATGAATGACGTGGACGCCGTCATCTATGCCGATGCCGATTATCAACGGTATCGCCATTACATTTACGACATCCAACTGTCTGCCGATTAAATGCAAGATTCCCACCATCCAGACCATTCCCGCCATAAGAGGGATCATTGCCATGAGAGCGTGCCTCACATTCCGGAAATCAATCAATAATAAAATAAAAACTACGATTATTGTTAAAATAGCGGCATTGCGTCCGTCTCTGCCAATAACGTCAATTAATGCTCTGAAGACAGGGGGGAAACCGGTGGCGCGTTCACTTATTTCCGCCAGGTCATCGGTAAAGCGGTAGAGAAACCGGGCGTCCTGCCAGATATTATGAGCGGGGAGCACTGTTATAAGGAAAAGACTTCGATCCTTATTTCCATATTGGTCAACTATAGAAACCGGTAAATTATCTAAAGATATGAGATCATTATTTGCCATTTTAAGAACATTAGTTTTAAAATAGCCAAAGTAATCGTTCTGGAAGGAATTTGTCCTTGATAGAATATTTTTATCTCCACGATTTAGAATTGATTCCAGCCTGCTGAAAACAGTACTGTTTTCGCTTTCGGCGTATCCGACTATTTCCCCGCATTTCTTATCTATTTTATCCTGACCGCCTATAAATGCAAGGTCTTGTAGCTCAATAATGTTCATCTTTAGCCGTTCCAATTCCTGTTTTAAGACATTTAACTCTTTTTCCGAAAGCAGCTCATTACATTCAGCGCCTGACATAAAATGCCGGATTTCTTCAATATGGGGATTTCTTTTTTTCTGTTCCTCAGGAGATGGTAAATAGAGTGAAATATCTTCAACGACTGCAATGGAAGAATAATTCCTGGCAATATCTGTCAGTCGCCGTGATTCTTCCACACTTTCAGCTACGAGATAGGCAAAGTCCATACTAAGGTCAAATTTATCCAGAACGGTATCCTGCAGCGCAATACTGGGAATTCCCTCCGGTTCGATTTCCATATAATTATAATTAAACGTGATTTTTAAAGCAGACCACGATAGAAGCGCTGTAACAATGATTGCTCCTATTATAGTAAATATATATTGATCTTTCAAAACTGCGCCAATCCGTCCAAGGAAAATAAAAGAGATATCCTTTGATTCTGCTTTTTGTATATCTCCTTTTTTAACAAAGTGTTTTTCCCGGCGGCGTTCACGAATCACAAGCAATGCCGGTAAAAGTGTAAATGTAACAGCCGCCACTGCTAATAAACCGATTCCGGTAATTAATCCCATTTCGCTCATTAATCTTGAATCTCCGATCATCAATGCGAAAAATGCGCAGGCGGTGGTAAGCGCCCCGGTCATTATGCCCTTACCGGATTTCAGGAGACATTCCTCAGTAGCCTTTGCGATGGAATTACCTAAAGCCCGCATCTCCGTAAAGCCGGCAATAATATGAATCGAAAAATCAATTCCCAGTCCGATCAATACGACAAAAAACATTAGCGTCATTATATTTAAAACCGGAACAAGTATTGCCGATAATCCTGCCGCCCAGATCAATCCGACCACTAAATTTAGCAAAGCCAGAACGGGAGCAACCCATATACGGAATGAAAGGATCAATAAGACGCCGATAGCAATCATAGAAATAATAGATGTATATTCTATACCTTCTGTTCCATATACCATCTCATCGCGCCCAATGGGGATAGTTCCCGTTAATCCCGCCTGCACTTCGGGAAATTCTTTTAAAGTTTCAGTTACTACAGACTGGACCGCATCGGTGCCCTCCACCATTAAGATGGCGTCCATCATGCTGAAATTCGGAATTACGTTCAGGATGAGGGCTTTTCTGTCATAAGATATAAAATAGGGTTCTCCCAACAATAATTTATCCACAGTAGAATGCGTTTCTTTCAAACTTACATCTTCGCCTGAAATGTAACGATGCATGACTCCGAGCCAGTTTTCAATTCCGTTCAAAAACCGGTAGGCGCCGTCTTCTTTTTCCCGAGTTGATAAAGCCTTATCAGGTTCAATATATTCTTTCTCAAAACTGTTATTAATATTCGTCAGTAATGGTATCAAGTTTGGATTCTGGAAAATATCCTGCATGTTTTTTAAGTCTGATTCTTTTATTAACGCCAAACCGTGATTGCGGATAAAATCCACATCCTGTTTGTAATCCACCCGGCGCACATAGACCTTATTTTCGGTCTTTTTCTTCGGGTTTGTAATGGGCGCCAGTAGTTTTGGAGTAATATTGTCCGCAAATGCTTTTATTTTAGCTTCTTCGCCCTGTACTACAATAACAATACTTGAGGCTGAGACAAATTCGTCTAAAATACGATCAAATTCAGCGGTGCGCTTATCGCCTTTCGGGAGCATATCGGACCATTTGGGCGAAATTTGTATTTGACCGGCTAATATAATACAAATAATAGTTATAGCCGTTACAACAATTAGCATTCTCCATGGATGATTGGCGTGTAATTTTGCAAGTTTGCTCAGTATTTTGTCTCTCATTTTATACTCCCTCTATTTATCAAGTAAAAAATTATTTCAATTTAAAAATAGGCTCTTAAGCGCACCCTGCCGCCAAATTCCTGGTAGCCGAACTCGTCGGTATCTTCACCGATGAACAGGCTGCCCATGAAGGTCAATTCCACATCCTGATAGATGCGGTAAATCAATTGAGGGATAACAACGGCGCTTTTATCATCCAGGTTGGCGATGCCGAAAATACTCACATCCAGCAGATCGCCCAGGGGATACATTGCCAAAGCAAACAGGTAGTTTTGATTCAGGCTTTTGCCCTCACCCGCAAAATAGACCAGGTAATCATCGAAAACGGTTTTGTTTACCGGAGAGCCAAGGTCGCTGTGATAATATTCAGCCATAATGAACAGTGAATTGGCAAAAGTGTAATCAGCACCGACGATGTATTCGTATTGCAGGTTGTCGTTTTCATAATCCAGCCGGTGTACAGCCATCTCACTGCGAATTCCCAACCCGAACAGTTCACCTTCGAGGTTGAACCCATATAGATCACGGAGCTGGATTGACGACCATAAGAGTTTGCTTTGCCGGTATTGACTGCGACTATATAAGACCGATAGATCGTAATGCCCAAAACCGGTTTTCAACTGGTAATACTGAACCGTTTCGTCCCAGGAATTCTCTGGTTGCAGGATTCCACTTAATGTTGTCCGGTATCCAAGCGGAATTGATAATTTCACAGCTGAAATCCCGGTATTCTCATAGGTAGGATCCATAATATCCTTCAGGTTGAAAATATCGGTAGGATTCCAGGCGTAGCCCACGCCGGGCGCAATCTGCTGCTTACCCAGTGTCAGATCGAAAAGTTTGTGATGAAATTCCAGAAACATGTTGTCGATAAACAGCGTGTCGCTGAGCTCATAGGGAATATAGGAGAGGGTGTCCCATCCGGTCTGCGTTGGAATCACCGTCCAGTATTTTTGATCGATAAAATCCATGAAATTCAGTTCGGTCTGACCGTTGAACTGCTTATAGATTATATCGGCGCTGATCCTGATATTGTCGGATGGACTGCTGTCCATATCAAGACGCAACTTGTTATAGCCGAAACACATTGATTTGCCCGGTAATTTTCCGAAATCAAATTCACCTTCGTAATACCCAAACCAATCGACGCTGGCGAAAAGAGTCGTGGAAATAGTTAGAATAATTAATATTTGTCGCATAATTTTCTCGTACAAACTTTGTCCCGATGAATCGGGACTATCTAAAAGAAATCCGCAGAGCTTACCCAATCTTTCACGTTACCGGAAGCGAACTTTCGCAAAGATTTTTATTTTCCTTGTCATCTCTCCATCCCACAGATATTTTTCGACAGTGCATTTTATTTCTTCAAATTTCGTTCGCTGAAGAAGCCTTTATCAAATTCAACATCATAAGTAATATCAACATATTCCATCACGGTTTCAGTCCGGTCGAGATTATTTCTCATAACCATTTTCATGGGAGTCAGGATACCTTCAATAGTACGTACATCCTGAAGAAACAGGGTTTTTGTAAAAACGTTTTTTTCATCGTAATAATCGATCTGAATCGGAAAATAATCGCTGACACGTACCCGGCAGATCATTTTAGTATAAGAAACATCATCGGATTTTGCCTGAAGTTCCAGCTTAAAACAGCGTACTTTATCAACTTTTTCAATGCCTTTCAAAATCGGGGTATAGTCATCTTTCCAGCTGTCGCCGGAGCCCATATCCTCGTAGGTAAAATCGGAGCCCTCGAACTTCTGTTTTTTAGCGTGTGACGCCAGTTTACGCACTCGACCGGTGCGACGGTTATACATCCAGATATTGTCGGAAAAATCGGTCATGAGCAGGGCGTTGCCTTTGACCCGGGAAGGGGAGAGGTAGCGCATAAGTGACGACTCTCCGCGATTGCCCATATAAGTTTCGTATTTAAATGTGCGCTTGTCGCCGGACGTGGTGACAATGGTTTGCTCCATGATGCCTTTGGCATTTTCGGGATTCATAAGATTGATGATTTTATATAGAATTTCCGGACCGGTGGGAACGGCAGCGGTCAGTGATGTGATGATGATCAGACAGAACAGTAACAGGCGTTTCATGTCATGCTCCTTCGGTTTGGGGTTTGAGTAAACCGTTCAAAAAAATCTCTTTAGTGATTGTTTTCAGTTTTTCATTATCGTAGTGATCGCGATTGATGAAATAGTGCAAACTGATTCCGTCCAGGGCAGCGAAGAGGATAAATGTCACATGTTCCGAATCGAGGGGCTTAAAAACACCCGCCTGAATTCCCTCATCCACAAAGGGTTTGAAGATATTGTATATTTCACGCAATACAGTGCTGAAAGATAATTTTCCGATGCCTTTAAATTCGTCCCGGAAACCCTGCAGAAATATTTCCAGAAAGATCAGCCAATCCTGACCGTGCTCATCTTCCAAGAGTTGATCGAGGTAATCGTATGAGTAGTCGAACACTAATTCGATTTTTTTCACCGGATCCATTGGCGCATCGATCAGTTGAGTATATCCTGCTATCATTTGATTAAAAAAATCCTTGAATACGGCTGCGAAGATTTCTTCCTTACTGCTGAAATATTCATAGACCGTACCCTTGCCGATGCCGGCTTTCTCGGCGATCGTGGCGATCTTACCGTTGCTGAGTCCGTCGTGAGCGAAGACCCGAATAGCGGCGGCAATGATACGCTTGCGTTTGGCTTCATCTTTGGGTAATGGCGTCATTTTTACTTCCTTTTTCAATTATGACTGACTGGTCGGTCATAATATAAAATGGGTTTTGGGGAAAGGCAAGAAAAAGAAAATGAAGTGATGGAGTATTGCTTGCCCTGTTTACCCTATGAAATATTTTTTTTATTTCTTTGGGGTGTAATGCGGAGCGAAGTGGAGCCTATTTCTACAGGGGAGTGTTGGATTATTGATTTTAAATATTGTGTTCGTGCGTGCTATATTTGGTGAGCATAAAAATAATAATTGTTATTGTGTAATCGACAAAAATAAAATATATTACAAAGTGTCGAATATAGGAGGACAAAAAATGATACGCAGAAAATTTTATCTTGATAAAATTAAGCCGTTTATCAATAAACCGGTTGTCAAAGTGATTGTCGGTATGCGTCGCGTGGGTAAGAGTACGTTTCTGCAATTATTGAAAGAACAGATGATCGCTGAAAATATTGCCCCCGATAATATTTTAATTATTAATATGGAATCGTTGGAATATGACTTTATTAAGGACTATCGCAGTTTATATAGATTTGTAAAAGAAAAATGGAAAGGGGTATCGGGACAGAAGTACCTGTTTATTGATGAAATTCAGGAGATTCAAAGTTGGGAAAAGGCTGTAAATTCATTTCTATCGGAATCCATTGCCGACCTTTATATCAGCGGTTCTAATGCCCGTCTGTTTTCATCGGAACTGGCGACTCTATTGTCGGGGCGATATGTGGAATTTCGTATCTATCCTCTGACATTTTCTGAGTTTCTGACTTTTCGAAATGAAAAAATATCAAAGATTGATAAGGAGATGGAATTTAATAATTACCTGAAGTATGGCGGATTACCGGGAATTCATTTTCTGGATTTTCTGGATGAAGTGGTCTATCAATATATTCAGTCCATTTTCAATACAATTCTTTTTAAAGATATTGTCCGAAGGCATGTTATTCGTAATACGGCGCTTTTAGAAAAATTGGCCAGGTTCCTTTTTGATAATTGCGGGAATATATTTTCAGCACGACGGATCGTTCAATATTTAAAGTCCCAGAGAATCGCTGTTTCTACCGGCACGATTCTGAATTACCTCGCTCATCTTCAGGAGTCGTTTCTAATTTCAAAAGCATCACGATATGACATAAAAGGAAAACGACAGTTAGAAATTTATGAAAAATATTATCTGGGTGATATTGGTATCAGACATGGCTTTATTGGTTATCGTGAAGCAGACATTTCACAACTGCTGGAAAATATTGTTTACCTGGAACTATGTAAGCGCGGCTATAAAGTATCGGTCGGAAAATTTAATGGGAATGAGATTGACTTCATTGCTGAAAAAGATAATCAAAGAGAGTATTTCCAGGTTTGTTACCTGCTTGCCAGCGAGGCTATCAGGAAGCGGGAGTTCGATCCGCTGGAGAAAATTAATGATAATTATCCTAAAAAAGTGTTGTCACTGGATCGATTTGGTAACATGGATCGTAATGGGATTAGCCATGAATATTTGCTCGATTTTCTTTTATCGGACGAAAATTAAAAAATCCAGCGATATGTTTACTGAATGATGTTTCAATGGAACTTATTCGGAGGAGGATTGGAGAAATGGAGTTTTGTTGGATTGGAGTAATTAAAAACGGACACAATAAATAATAGGAATGAACACAAAATTGCTGAAGAATTTTTGTAATAATTTAGAGTTATAGAGAAAAAGGTTATATTTTTCCCTGCGCTTTCAGAGCAGCGCTTCCATTTTCTTTTTCACTACCCTTGAGAGTAAGCTGCTGTATTAATGGTTTCAGGCAGCAATGTGACTGAGTTTGACAGCCGTGCCGTAGGCAAGAAGTTCAGCCGCACTCGCAACAACACTGGTAGTCATATAGCGAACATTGATTATTGCATCCGCGCCAATCTCTGCAGCCTGATCGAGCATTCTGTTAGCAGCCACTGCCCGGGCTTTTCCCATCATCTCCGTATATTCGGTCAGTTCGCCTCCGAGAACCAATCTGATTAAGGCGGATAGATCTTTTCCAAGCCAGATAGCAAATACAGTATGACCCTGAACCAGACCGAGAATCTCCGTGATCTCCCGGTCGGGTATTTCTGTGGAATTCAACAGCAAAATCCGGTGGGCAGGCTTAGTTAGGGGAAGTTTCTCTCCTGGTTTCCTTTTTTTCAATTGTTCGAGAGCCACTGTCAGCAGAACCACGAGGATACCACCCAAAAGGCAAAAAACCGCAGTCTTGAGCCACCAGGGCATGACCGGATCCTCGGCAGTGATCACGTACCAGGGTATGCCGACGAATATCGCGGTAAAGAGCCCGAGCACGAAAGCCAGCGAGCCAATGTGTCGAAGTATTTTCATTGTTCCTCCTTATGCTTGTTATTAGTCTTTAGTTATGAATAATAAATAACTATTGCAAGAAGTCTTTTTAAGTGCTTTAAACAAGTTGATCGACAATGTTTAGTCTCTTAGTTCTCAATTTCTTGTTTTTTTGTAAAGAAAATTTTAACGCAAAGGCGCAGAGATCGCAAAGGTACGCAGAGTTTACCCCATGTAATAAGAAAAGACAAAAATAACATGAAGGTGAATTCACCCTGTGTAATAATCAATACAAGGATAATGGCTAATAAAAAATGGAAAAATATTACACGGGGTAAACGAACTATTACACGGGATTTATCAGAAAACTTTTTCCAAAAAGTGCTTGCCCTGTTGAATATTACTATTTCTCCTTATGAATGAGCCTTTCTAAGGTTCCTTTATTATATTGGTTTGATTACCCTTTATGATAGTTATTCTACGGGGCTTGTCTAAAATGTGTCAGCAGTTTCGGTTTGGATACATGTTTGTTATACATTAAATAATTCTCTGCGTCCTCTGCGCCTCTGCGTTTATAAAATATTGTTGTCATTTTTTGGCTCTGGTTTATCCAGGTTAGGTACACAATAAATGAGGAAAATCGCTATATAATGATTTGGTCTAATGGAATAATTTCGTAAATCTAATTTGAGATAAAGCTGTATTCAATTCCGCAACGAATCCATCGTCCGGGCATGGGTATCCCGGAAAAATCCGCATAGTCCGCATCAAACAGATTCATGATAGAAAACGATAACGACAAGCTGCCAATGGTTCTGGTTAAATGTGCATCAACAACGATATGGCTGTCCTGGTGGATACGGTCTTCATAGCGGAATGCCCAGCGGTTCTTAATTCCCAACAACTCGGTAAAGCTGATCGTGGTAATCAGCTGATGCCGTAGTGAATTCAACAGGTATTTGGATTGATATGATGATATGGATTTGTCGTTGTGAAGGTAGGCATACGAAAATGAAACATTTCGGATAAATGCTGATATTGGCACCGATTTTGGCGAAAGTGACAGATAATATTCTAATCCATATGTCCGGATGACAGCGATATTCAGCGCCTGCCATGGATCATCGTCCGCTGATTTTACCCAGTCGATTAGATTATTACCGCTCCGGTAAAAAACAGCAGCCGACGACTGAATCCGGTTTGTGCTATAAAGTAAATTTTGTTCCAGAGTCCAGGCGCTTTCGGGTTTTAATTTGGTATTTCCAAGGTCTGCGGGGCTGTTATAATACAGTTCTGTGAAAGTGGGAACGCGAAATGCGCGACCGACAGAGCCTATCCAGCGGAAATTTTCATTTATATTATAACCGATGTCGATGCCGGGCCAGAAGTTCCAGCCCCAACCGGAATAATGATAAGCCGATGCGCCGGCTGAAATATCGACAGTGGAAATTAGACGGAATTGCCCTTCATAATACAAGCCGCTGCGGAAACGATCGTGACGCCCAAGATTACTGCTCCGGATGGCGTCCTGCCCGAATTCAACACCAATATTGTGTTTCACGAACTTTTGAATGATGGTTGTTTGGATATCGGCTTGAATAACGTCGGTTGTATGATCGTTTTCATAAAATCCGGGGTTTTGGTAATCGAGCAGATAGTGATCCTTATGCCGGCGCCAGTTGAAACGGGCGCTGATCCAGCCCCATTGGCGCTGGAAATCAGCCGAGGTATTCACGAACAGAGTCCTGGTATCTTCGCGTTGATTGGGATAATTGAGCGAATAAAATCCATTTGCCCCGAAGTCTTTGACAGTATAACCGCTGCTGAAACCAAGATCTGATCTGCCGGTTTTTAGAGTGCTTTTATAAAAAAGATTTGTCGTTTTAAAATCGGTATTATGCCGGTAGCCGTCAGATTGTTTTTTGCTAATGGAGACCAGGTTGGTCGTGTGATTGACCGGTAATGAAATAGAAGCGGATCCTTCAAAGAGACCATGTTCGCCGCCCTTGAGCTTCAGCGTTGTTGATTGATGAAGAGCTTTACGAGTTATAATGTTAATAACTCCGCCGAATGCATTGGGTCCATAGAGTTTTGATCCGCTGCCTTTCAGAATTTCGATACGTTCAATGTTGTCCAGACCAACCGGCAGATTCATGTTGTGATGGGCGGTTTGGGGGTCGCTTATCTTTACACCGTCGATTAATACGAGTGTCTGTTCAAAACCGGCGCCCCTGATACTGACGTCGGATTGAACTCCCAGCGGTCCGCGGGAACGGATATCAATTCCGGCGCTTGTTTCCAGAAGTTCTTCTACGCTTTGAGCTCCTGACGAAGCAATCATATCGTGATCCAAAACCGTCAGGGTTCTGAATGAAGATGACAGAGCCGTGGGAATCCGGCTGGAAGTGACTACTACGGGATCGAAATCATAAACCGAATACTGCGCACGCAACGGCAGAGCCGTTAGAAATATAAATATACAGGGCAATATTTTAATTAATGATTTTACCATGAAACAAACTTAGCCTGTTTAATTCATAAATCTTGCCACAAAGACACTAAGACTCTAAGAATTAATAAAATATAGATATTGAAATATACGAAATAAATCAAAATTTATACGTTACCTTTTTATCTTTATTTTTATATTAAACATCACTTTGTGTCTTGGTGTCTTAGTGGCTATGAATAATTCAGGTTAGAAAATAGTTACATCGGATCTATTTATTGATGAAGTGATTCAATAATTATCTAAAATAACCCGCAAAGTTAATGGTTTTTGAAGGAATTAAAAATATTCTTCCATTCCGGCGCTTGCGCTTGGAGACATAAAGTCTTAGATTTTCGCGATTAACTTTTGAAATGATTTGAACCGGAAATAAAAGAAAGAAGGCTTCTGAGAATTGAGGGGGTAAGTTAATGTCCAATATCCAACCCAGTGGAATGAACGAAAAAGAAAATTCCACAAGGCAGGCACGGAATATCCAATGATGAAGGAAAAAAGAGATGAGTGAGAAAAGAAAGAATAAAGAAAATAATCTAAAGAAGTTTGATTTACAGGAACGGTTTATTGATTATGCGGTTAGAATTATTAATGTTTCTGAACAACTACCTG
>JAUVYH010000077.1 GCA_030603165.1 Fidelibacterota bacterium | reverse complement strand
ATGCACCTGACGGTACAACTGGTACACTAGAGGTTTGTCCACTCTGGTCCTCTCGTACTAAGAGCAGCCCCTTTCAAATCTCCTACGCCCACAGCGGATAAGGACCGAACTGTCTCACGACGTTCTAAACCCAGCTCGCGTGCCACTTTAATGGGCGAACAGCCCAACCCTTGGGACCTTCTCCAGCCCCAGGATGTGACGAGCCGACATCGAGGTGCCAAACCTCCCCGTCGATGTGAACTCTTGGGGGAGATCAGCCTGTTATCCCCGGAGTACCTTTTATCCTTTGAGCGACGGCACTTCCACTCGCTACCGCCGGATCACTAAGCCCTGCTTTCGCATCTGCTCGACTTGTAGGTCTCGCAGTTAAGCTCCCTTATGCCTTTACGCTCTACGCACGGTTACCGATCGTGCTGAGGGAACCTTTGGGAGCCTCCGTTACATTTTGGGAGGCGACCGCCCCAGTCAAACTACCCACCAGACAATGTCCCCTCTCCTGATTCAAGGAGATGGGTTAGAATCCTAATTTTATAAGGGTGGTATTTCAAGGTTGACTCCACGACGACTAGCGTCGCCGCTTCAAAGTCTCCCACCTATCCTACACATACAAAATCAAAATCCAATGCCAAGCTATAGTAAAGGTTCCGGGGTCTTTCTGTCCTGCTGCGGGTAGCCGGCATCTTCACCGGCATTACAATTTCGCCGAGGCTCTGGTTGAGACAGTGTCCAAGTCGTTGCACCATTCGTGCGGGTCGGAACTTACCCGACAAGGAATTTCGCTACCTTAGGACCGTTATAGTTACGGCCGCCGTTTACTGGGGCTTCGGTTCAGAGCTTCTGCCGACGAATCGGCATAACACGTCCCCTTAACCTTCCAGCACCGGGCAGGTGTCAGTCCCTATACATCGTCTTACGACTTAGCAGAGACCTGTGTTTTTAGTAAACAGTCGCCCAGACCTTTTCACTGCGACCTCTTTCAGCTACATTTGAAATAAATTTCACTTACTTGAGGCACCCCATATTCCGAAGTTACGGGGCTAATTTGCCTAGTTCCTTAACCAGAGTTACCTCGAGCACCTTAGGATACTCTCCTCGCCTACCTGTGTCGGTTTGGGGTACGGACATCCGTATATCTAACATAGAGGCTTTTCTTGACAGTATGATTAGGGTCAGTTTATGTCCTAGGGACTCCTATTCGCATCTCGGGGTTAAGACCGGACGGATTTGCCTATCCAGTCCCCCTACCTGCTTAAACCGGGACGTTCAACACCCGGCTGACCTTTCACTCCTGCGTTACCACATAGTTCAAACAATATACAGATGGTACAGGAATATTAAACCTGTTTTCCATCGCCTACGCCTTTCGGCCTCGGCTTAGGGTCCGACTAACCCTGAGCAGATTTACTTTACTCAGGAACCCTTAGGCTTTCGGTGTTCCGGAATCTCACCGGAATTATCGCTACTCATGCCAGCATACTCATTTCCATCTCCTCCAGCCAACCTCGCGATTGACCTTCAGCGGTTAATGGAACGCTCCCCTACCACTGTCCCGCAAAACGGGACAATCCGAAGCTTCGGTAACAGGGTTATTAGTCCCGAGCATTATCGGCGCGAAACCACTTGACTAGTGAGCTGTTACGCACTCTTTAAATGAGTGGCTGCCTCTAAGCCAACATCCTAGCTGTCTGTGCAATTTCACATCCTTTATCACTTACCCTGTATTTAGGGACCTTAGCTATCGATCTGGGTTGTTTCCCTCTCGGCTACGAAGCTTATCCCACGCAGCCTGACTCCTGCAAAACATATGTACGGCATTCGGAGTTTGATTGGGGTTGGTAACCTGGTAAGGCCCCTAGCCCATTCAGTGCTCTACCTCCGTCATACTATTATGCAAGGCTAGCCCTAAAGCTATTTCGGGGAGAACCAGCTATCACCGGGTTTGATTGGCCTTTCACCCCCATCCACAGCTCATCCCCCAGTTTTTCAACACTGGTGGGTTCGGTCCTTCACCCCGATATTATCGGGGCTTCAACCTGGCCATGGATAGATCACCCGGCTTCGGGTCTACCGCATGTTACTAAGCGCCCTATTCAGACTTGCTTTCGCTACGACTCCTCTGTCCAGATTAGTCTTGCAACATACGAGTAACTCGCTGGCTCATTATGCAAAAGGCACGCTGTCACCCCGACAAGTCGGGGCTCCAACAGATTGTAAGCAAATGGTTTCAGGTTCTATTTCACTCTCCGCCTGGAGTACTTTTCACCTTTCCCTCACGGTACTAGTTCACTATCGGTCATATAGAAGTATTTAGCCTTTCCGGGTGGTCCCGGTAGATTCCCACAAAATTCCTCGTGGATCGTGGTACTTGGGAACATTTTCCAACAAGCCTGCCAATTTTTTTCTACAGGGCTATCACCTTCTGCGGCCAGTCCTTTCCAGAACCGTTCGAATAATCAGCAGGTTTTTGACTTGTCGAAAGGTCTGCCGACCTTTCCAAAAATGTCCCGCAACACCTGTTTTACAACGCCGGCAGGCTTGAACATAAAACAGGTTTAGGCTCTTCCCATTTCGCTCGCCGCTACTTTGAGAATCACGGTTGTTTTCTTTTCCTGGGGTTACTTAGATGTGTCAATTCACCCCGTTCGCTCTACCCGGCCTATATATTCAGCCGGGAGTTCCCCGATATTAATCGGGGAGGGTTGCCCCATTCGGAAATCCCCGGATCAAAGGTTGTTTGCACCTTCCCGAGGCTTATCGCAGCTAGCCACGTCCTTCATCGCCTCTATATGCCTAGGCATCCACCATTTGCCCTTGGTATCTTGACCAAAAGCCTTTATGAAGTAGACTCCTAAAGTCTTCATAATAATAAAAATATAAATACGAGTTCATTTTTCCCAATGTCAAAAAGCGCGTCCGGCATTTGCCGGACTTGTGGAGCTAACCGGAATCGAACCGGTAACCTCTGCCTTGCAAGGGCAGCGCTCTCCCAATTGAGCTATAGCCCCTTTTAAAGGAGCTGTATCGCTTTTGAAAAAAACCTTTGACGTGGGCCTAGGTAGATTCGAACTACCGACCTCACGCTTATCAGGCGTGCGCTCTAACCACCTGAGCTATAAGCCCATAATTGACAAAGAGAAGTGCGACGTCAAATTAGATGTATCGACCTGTCCCGATAAATCGGGGCTACTCCTTAGAAAGGAGGTGATCCAGCCGCACCTTCCGGTACGGCTACCTTGTTACGACTTCGCCCCAGTCATCCGTCTCACCTTCGACATCTCCATCCCCGACGAGTCGGGGTTTGGCAAATGGCTTCGGGTACTACCGACTTCCATGGCGTGACGGGCGGTGTGTACAAGGCCCGGGAACGTATTCACCGCGGCACGCTGATCCGCGATTACTAGCGATTCCGACTTCATGGAGTCGAGTTGCAGACTCCAATCCGAACTGAGACCGGTTTTAAGGGATTAGCTCAGCCTCGCGACTTGGCAAACCCGTTGTACCGGCCATTGTAACACGTGTGTAGCCCTGGACGTAAGGGACATACTGACTTGACGTCATCCCCACCTTCCTCCGAGTTGTCCTCGGCAGTCCTTTTAGAGTGCCCAGCATAACCTGATGGCAACTAAAAGCAGGGGTTGCGCTCGTTGCCGGACTTAACCGAACATCTCACGACACGAGCTGACGACAGCCATGCACCACCTGTATAGTTGTTTATAACCGAAGTCATAAAAGCAACTGATTTCTCAGAAGTTTCAACTATATGTCAAGCCCAGGTAAGGTTCTTCGCGTTGCATCGAATTAAACCACATGTTCCACCGCTTGTGCGGGCCCCCGTCAATTCCTTTGAGTTTCAACCTTGCGGTCGTAGTCCCCAGGCGGGATACTTAACGCGTTAGCTCCGGCACTGGATGGGTCGACCATCCAACACCAAGTATCCATCGTTTACGGCGTGGACTACCAGGGTATCTAATCCTGTTCGCTCCCCACGCTTTCGCACCTCAGCGTCAGTTTCAGACTAGGAAGCCGCCTTCGCCACCGGTGTTCTTCCTGATATCTACGCATTTCACCGCTACACCAGGAATTCCGCTTCCCTCTTCTGAACTCAATCTAAGTAGTTTCTCTGGCAGTTCTTCCGTTGAGCAGAAGTATTTCACCAGAAACTTACAAAGACGCCTACGTGCTCTTTACGCCCAATGATTCCGGACAACGCTTGCTCCCCCCGTATTACCGCGGCTGCTGGCACGGAGTTAGCCGGAGCTTTCTCACGAGATACCGTCAAAATCCGAAAATATTTTCATCGGACCATTTCTTCTCTCGCGACAGATCTTTACACTCCTCAGAGCTTCAATCAATCACGCGGCGTTGCTGCGTCAGGCTTTCGCCCATTGCGCAAAATTCCTCACTGCTGCCTCCCGTAGGAGTCTGGGCCGTATCTCAGTCCCAATGTGGCTGATCATCCTCTCAGACCAGCTACTGATCGTCGCCTTGGTAAGCCATTACCCTACCAACTAGCTAATCAGACGCAGGCTCATCTTCAAGCAGTAGGTCCGAAGATCCCCACTTTTCATCCCGATAGATTATACCGAGACATTATTTGGTATTAGCGCCGATTTCTCGACGTTATCCCAATCTCGAAGGCAGATTACCTACGTGTTACTCACCCGTTCGCCAGTTTACTTATCCCGCAAGCGGGACTTTCTCCTTGACTTGCATGTGTTAAGCACGCCGCCAGCGTTCGTCCTGAGCCAGGATCGAACTCTCCGTTGTATTAAAAAAATATAAATTGTTAGGGGTTATTTAATAACCCTACACCTTCACTGACTTTCGCACGTTCTCTATGTCAAAAAACTTCTTATATGAGGCAAAGCTTTTATCAAACTTTGCTCATAATCTCTTTTCTCAATTAGCACACAAATATAAAACAAATATTCTCGCTGCACAAGAATTTTTTATAAAAAATTCTAAAAAGGCGATTCCAATCGCAACTGCCCGGACAGGGGGTATATTTCCGTGAGAGAATTCAGGCTTTGTTTCATAATGCGATCAGGATACCGCCGGACCGAAAAATAGGTCGAATACAGGTTCAGTCCATAATAGATCAACGCCCCGGTCGCGGTATAATAATAAAACGCCGGATGGTATTTGAAAGCATAAGCCGCAACCTTTACCATTCCCCAAAATCCTACCACCGTCAACACCCCATCCCGGTATTCATCCATCAAAATTCTTCCACCTCCGGGAAAAACCGCTGACAATGCATACGCGCCCCATTTCTTCTTCCAATTCAGGACAGTTTCACAGTCACGAAAATTTATATACTCAGGAATGATCTCCGTCGAAAATCCCTCCGATGGAAACTGTCCGACAAGCGAATCTACGATGTCAATTTCCTCTAAACGAATCAGACTATAGATCTCAATCAGACGAAAGGGATCCTCCTTTTGGCTTAAAGCGTAAGTGATAGCGCCTTCATAATCACCTTTTTCATAGATAAAAGCGCCCAGGCGTAACCGGTTCTCCAGATCGTACTTTGTATGGGGAAATTTCTCAACAGCCTGCCGGTAATAATCTTCCGCAAGTTTCATTTTCCCGCTTTTCCGGTAAACCGTGGCGATGCGAATAGTGATATTTGGTATTAACGTATCCTGAGGAAACCGGTATAAATATTCATAATATTGCAAAATCGCATTGTGATACTCGCCGGTATGAGCATAATGATCGGCAACCTGCAGAATATTTTTCTTTATATCCAAACCGTCAAACTGTAACGCCTGTGAATATGCAGGTTTAAGAAATATAAAAAGAACACAGATTACTGGTAATATATACTTCCTAATAAATTTTTTAATATAAAATACCGGCATCGTCTATTGTCCGTTGCTTAACGTAATAAAATCATCTTTTTTGTTACCGATCGCTTTTTTGTGCTCAACCTATAAAAATATATTCCGGAAGGAAGAGGAATCCCGCACTCATTCACAGCATTCCAGTCAATCGTATAGTTGCCCGGCGTCATCGTTCGATGAACCAAGGTACCGACGACTTCACCCTTGATATTATAGACCGTCAGATCAACTGTCTCTTTCCTCGACAGGTTAAAAGAAATTACAGTTGTCGGATTAAACGGGTTGGGATAATTGGCATTAAGTCGAAATGAAGATTGAAGTCCCTGAGCTTGTTTTTCTTGAATCAATCCGGAGGCTGAATCGAGACGGGTCGTATTTTCACCGAGCCAAGCTAACGTACTATCCAATAAATCCACAAACTCTGAATCATTAACCGCCAGTTCCATAGGAAATAGAAACGTAGCCGTACGAAAATGTCCGCCGTCGAGACAGACCGCCATTCCATTACCCGAATATGCCCCTTTCAATATCTCTTTTGCCGCATTAGTCGGTTTGATAAAATCCGCCCAGTTTTCAATTATGGAATCTCCGACTTGGTAACGGATTGGCCCATAGGCTATTGAATCAGCAGAAAAGGCGGATGTAACAGGATTATCCGCAATGCTCAGTAAAAGTGTGTCTGCCATACCACCATTATCAACATTATAATCATCATCAGGGTCACCGATAAAATCCTCAATTCCCAGGTAATCATAAGCAAAATCGCCCAACTCAAATCGCCCGGCGCCGATTATATCCCAGCGATACAGATAATCCATATCGACTAACATCAGATTGCCGCCGCTGTCCAAAAATCCGGAAATAGCATATATATCCTGAACAGAATCATCGGTAACCGGTAAAATCATTTCCCGTCCGTCGAGAATTATTAACGTCTGAAAACCGCTGTAATGAAGAACCGTTATATCAATGCCTTTATGCTGTTCGATATTCCAATAAAAATATGCCGCTCCGATACTATCAAACGCTTCCGTATATAAGTCTCCGCTTCCCAACCCGGAATCATCAATTATGATAATTTCGGTGTTTTGAGGCGCTTTAACGCATACAAAAAACTTTTCCGGTGATGTCTGTGATCCGGATGAATTCTCCGCCTGAATATTATAAAAAACCGTATCACCCGCTAAAAATTCAATAATTGCCCAAAAGTAATCATCTTCATCAGGCTCCATAATTACTGTTTGGTAGGATTCGGAGCTATTGGTTTTAAAATTCAATCTTACCTCAAAGTCCTCACCCTCAAGTTCAATTACCTGCGCCCAAATTGTCCGGCTCTCAGAAAACGTATCGCAAAGATCGGGAAGGTCCGTTATAATCGGCGGTATCGATTCATACACTACTTCCACCTGCATCATGTGTGCAACCCAGTTATCCGTACCGGGCTGGACATTGCTGTACCATTTACCAGCAGTCTGGGAATGCAGCGTCGAAAAACTCCGGCAGCTGCCATCAATCCAGGGATAGTGATAGACGCCATCCTGCCAGATCTTCGGATTCCCTGTCTCATCCATGGAATATCCCACCCAGAAATCCAATTGAGATGAATCCAAATCAATACCGGCGACCGAATCCTGTTCAAGATCATAAGTATTCCAGAGCAAACTGTCCATCAATTGTTGCGACATGTTGAGTTTGGGGCAATAAGGAGGTTCGGCTACGGACCAAATTGGCTGTGTTAATCCCGGTTCTCCCGGGAATTTATACTTACCGGTGTCAACAGCCGGCGCCCACAAATACCAGTTGGCATGACCGGTAGATGAATTCTGCATCATCAGTTTGGTGACCTTACCCGGCGCCAGCATTGTAAACCAGTTAATGCAGGTATCTCCCGCTCCCTGGTATCCCGCCAGGAAATCGTCATAACTCAAATTACTGGTAGGCGGCTGAAAATAAAACAGTGTATCCACAACGACCGTACCACTGTCACTTTGCCGAATTGATAGCCGATGGTATATGGAACCGGTTTTCAGCAAAACCGACCGGTCGGTTGATGATACTAATTCGACGTTTCCGGCATATACGCTACTATATATAAGGAGCGCTAAAATGAAAATTACTGTTTTCCGGTTCATACGAGTAAAATACCTTTTCAATTCTGTTATCATGAGGCAATATTAATCTTATTTTCCCAAAAAGCCAAATTGATTTACTAATTTGTGAATCACGCTATCAACGAACTATAGATTACTCAGTGAAACTCTTTATATCTTGGTACCTTCTTGGTAATTTTTTTTAATAGCAGAAAGCACTGAGAAAATAATTGTAAATCTGTATCTGTATATTCAGATATTAACAAAAAGAAAATATACTCCGATTGAATAATTAGTTAATCTATATCGATATATCAGAATCCACGACGAAATGATGGACTGATGTATAAGGTAATTGGGTATTGGGGTGTTAAAAAAAACAGGAGGAAATATATTCAAACGGAATCGTTATCAATTTATATTCCACAATTAATACTTTGATTCCTATCACAACTATTTTACCTGGCATTTGTTTTTCTCGCACCAAATTTTTAAATTTCTGAAAAATAAATTCGACTTCATCATCTATGTAGAAGGACTAAATCTCTTCAATACTAAAAATATTCTATGGAAAGACAGACATGGAATCCCCGGCGGTTACATAGGAAATCCTTCTGCCTACGATCAACAAAGAAGGGTCGTCTTTGGATTTTACTATGAAATTCAATAAATGTTAAAAATGAATGGTAAATTCTTCATAATTATTCTTTCATTATTTGTTCTGGTTTCGTGTGATTGGTTTGAGAGACAGGATCACAATATCACAAAACCTGAAATCCCTACATTCAAAGTATATGATTATGCACGCAGAATATCCACATGAGAAGGTGTTCAAGGCTTAGAACTATTACTCTTCCAGGAAGAATCTTATGACGGCGCATGGATAGATCAAATTATTGTGTATACTGATGAACATGGATATTTTGAATTTAAAAAAGTCCCCAGAGGAAAATTCACGTGTACATCTATAAAGATAATGACGATTTATTAGATACAGCTGTTTTTGGGATTATAAACTACGACGATAAAGAACTCAATATCGCTGTTCCATTGTAAATTAGTTTAAGTAAAATAAACAGCTGATTCTGTGTTTAATTTTAACTTTATTCAATTAGTTTTTCCGGGAAAAGGACAAAAATCATCAGTAAGCTAAGCAGTCACGGAGAACTCCTTTGGAGAGCTTCGCGCTACTTAAACATAAAAGGGGCAGAACTTTCTGCCCCTTTTTAAAACGGTAACGATCTATCCTGTTTTCAGAAATATTATTTTACTTGTCTCGGACTAAATCCAAAATTTTATTACCAAAAAAAGGGCGGGTAGATACCTGCCCTTCAGAAATTCCGAATGTAGAAAATAATTACTTCAGAAAGATCATCTTGTTTGTCTTGGTAAAGTTACCGGTTGTCATTCTGTAAAAGTAAATTCCGGAAGAAACATCATTACCGGAAATATCTTTTCCATTCCACATTACCTGATAATGTCCGGGTTGATATGTTTCATTGGTAAGTTCAGCGACTCTCCGACCCAGCATGTTGTAAACAACTATCTGAATATTAGCCGCTTCCCGAACCGCAAACTCAATATTTGTTGTCGGATTGAAAGGATTCGGATAGTTCTGGCTGAGTTTGTACACCTTGGCGACATTAGAAACTGCTTCAACTGCATTAGTACGTGTAGCAATCCATTGCGTTAATGGGTTACTAACATCGGTTATGGCCCAGTGATACATCGCACCTTCAACCTTGGAACTGGCATTATCAGAACTTAAAGTATCGGCATAAGCCGGATTCCAGAAATCAACACACAACAGATCCAGGGTCCAGTACATGGTTTTCCAACCAGTACCATCGACCCGAACACCATTGACCTTCCCGTCGGGATCCAATATCTGCGGAATGGCATTAGTAGTCGGTATAATGACATCAATCCAGTTACTGAAACCAATTCCCCATAATGGATAGTAATACATTGCTAGGCTGTCACCCTGAAAAACATTCCAGTCATCTACAAATTCATCGTCAGCGCTGGCAATTATTTTAAATGGGCGTTCATAACTTGAAACGGTTCCATCATAGTTATAGTCCTGAGGACCAAGTGTCTCAACACCGAGGAAGTCATATTCAAAACTTCCAGCTGCAAATGTTGTATCACAATATCCGGAAATAAATCCATAATCCTGCGCAAAAAGAGCATACATATGTTCTGAGGCTGTTGTACCTGCTTCAAGCCAGGCTTGTATATCTTCGACACCTCCACCGACTCCGCCCCAGCGTGGTCCTCCCATACCTACGTCAACAACTACTTTATAGTTATCCAATAATTCAGTCGATAACGGACCCCAATTCCATGCATCCCATACATCATAAGTCATACCTGAAAAAGATTCGGGATATAAATACAGATCTACAATTGTATATCCACCAAGGTCGTAACTCCAAGGGAAATCATTATTGTTCCAGACGACCAGAATATCAACACCTGCGGTAGGTAAATAGATTCCGTAGGTATAAGGTAAACTATTTGTAGTTAGACCACCTACATCTTTCGCAGTGACATAATAGCTTACTTCCGTACCCGGTGCTTGTCCCGGAATATCTGCTGAATAAACATCACCGGCAGCAGTCATAGCTACAGATTGATATTCGCCACTGTTAACGGAATACATTAGAAGAGCTTCGTCAAAGCCCGCTGCACCACCGCTTGGGTTATCATCCGTAATGATTGCAGTTACAGTTCTCGCATTTTGAGAAACAGTAGTATAGAGAATATCTACGGCAATTTTCGGACCACGGTCACCGGTGTATTCCACATTACAACGCCAATCCCAGATGTAGGAATGGATATACCACCCCCAGTCATCCTCAGTACAAGGACCAGTCGGGCTGGAAATTGTACCGTAGAACTTCATGGCAGGTTGCGGTTCTATATCACCGGAACCGGAGAGAAATCCAATACGGTAATCGTTATCATCGCCTTCGTCCGGGAATCCGTTGAAACGAATGACAACTAAGAAAGTATCGCCTTGGGTGAAATTATATTCGGAGCCCATATCCAGCAGGTTACAGGTAACAAACCCACCATCATCGGCATTGGGCGGCAGAGAGACGGCGACGGCGCCGATCATCGGCCAGGCTTTCGCTCCCAACGGATCATACTTCTTGTCAGCAATAGCGCCTTCAACGGCGTTAATCCCACCATTTACCCAGTTGGTTCCAAAAGGTTCTTTCCCGGTTGTTTCCTCATAGTACCCAAGGTTAGCATCACCACATACGTCTGCAATAGTACTGGTAGAAATTTCAGGCCAGGCATAGTTGGAATTATATATCCAGACAGACATACCACCGCCATCAAACTCCGGCAGATCCGACATGTTAAAGGTTATGGAATGCAGAATACCATCAGCGGCAGGAATGAAGTACTCTAAAAAGTAATCCTTGGTCCAACCACCAAAGTCGGCAACTACAACATCTACCCAAATCAACGTATCGAGAACGCCCATCGGCATAAGCTGGGAGACGCTCTTCTCGAATTTAGGGTAGGAATTTGTGTGTAAATCTTTTTTAACTGGCAGTACTTCATTGTTCTTCTGAACAACAAAGCCTTTTGCCAGGCTGATTCGCTGGGAAAAAACAGTGACAGAATAGACGTCGCTTGTTTTGTTTGCCAATTTCACAACGACCTGATCCGGCAGGTAGCTGTATTTTGGTTTTTTTACCGGAGCTGCTATTGAATAATGTCCAAACCAAGAAATCAATAAAATGATAATTACTCTTTTCAATATAACCTCAATATTTCATGCGATAATATACAATTGAATATTATCAGATAAAATGATTCTGTTCACATCCAGGGTCGTTTATAAACCACTATTAATTTTATACCGAGAATCAAACTACAACAGTATCACGGATAGTATTGATTGACTGTTTCAATTCTTTCAGGTCGATAGTGAAGAAAGTCGAGTAAAATATTAATTCAATTCCCAGACTGAGTGATCTGTTTGTCCATTAATTCGGCATAAATACCGCCAATTTGCCAAGTTTTATCGCCGCCGCGCTGGGACATCAGGCTTGCGTATTGGAATTTAAAACAGTCTACTATAATTGCTCAAAGCTCTTCCCCAATCTGTTACTTTTCAAAGCCGATGGAACTTATGTCAAACAAATTAACAAAATCCAAAAACAGGATGTCCTTATTTTGGATGACTTTGGTCTTCAAAAGCTCGAAATTCAAAGCAGACTCGCGCTTTTAGAAATATTAGAAGACAGATATGGAATTAGATCAACAGTGATTGTCTTACAGTTACCCGTTTCAAGTTGGCATGAAATTATTGGCGATAAAACAATTGCAGATGCCATCTGCGATCGGATCATTCATACTGCTTATCGATTGGAAATGAAAGGAGAATCAGTAAGAAAAAAGTATCAAAATGATGGTAGCAAAACTGCCACTTAGAATAGAAACAAAAAGGAAAATATGTCTGAGAAAAAAATGGTGAACTTTCAACCGGAATCAGTGGCACCTTTCACCGGAATATACAGTTATCCCATGAACGGAACAAAAGCTCCATATAAAACGACTCTTTACGGTCTATTCGACCGCTCTTTAAGCTTTGATCAAAAAAGGCGATTTTTCATTACCGCAATGCTTTTGGGACAGGAAAAAGAAACTGAATTTATCAACACCTGTAAATTTCGTTTCCACCTGTGATATTATTGGCGGAAACTCAGGTTCTCCGGTAATTAACAAGAAAGCCGAAATAGTTGGTTTGATTTTTAACGGAAACATCGAAAGTTTATCTGGACGTTTTGTTTATGACGACGCCAAAAGCCCTGCCGTTGCAGTACATAATTCATATATAATCGAAGCTTTACATAATCTTTATAAATGCAAAAACCTATTTAAGGAAATTGAGGGTAAAAGAAAATAAAAATCAGGAATTAAGATATTAAGCTAACTATAGAATGGTATATATTTTTACAGACTTCAGATTAAAAATATTGTCCCTACACGTAAAATGATTTTGTTGAAATAAATTAAAATATTAACTTTATGCCGAATTAATCAATTTGAAAACCAATTAGAGAGAAGCTATCATGAAAAAGTATTCTAATACACATCAGTTTTTAATTTTATTAATTTTAATCGTTAATCAAAGTCTCATTTTCGGTTCGGATTGGATCAATCAACTTAATAAAACCATAAAAAATAATGGACAAAACTGGAAAGCAGGTGAAAACTGGGTAACCCGATTAAGTCCGGAAGAGCGTAAGAAGTTATTAGGTGAGATATTGGAAATTCCCGCTGATGCCGAAGCTAGACTGATCCGATTACCCAAAGTAAAATCTTTACCATTGCATTTTGATTGGCGAGAAAACGAAGGCAACTGGGTAACACCCGTACGAAACCAAGACACATGTGGTAGTTGTTGGGCTTTTTCAACTACTGCTCAAGTAGAATCATGGTGGAAAATTGCAAATAATGATATTGATACAACAATTGATCTTTCAGAGCAATTTTTAATTTCTTGTAGTGATGCCGGCGATTGTGACGGTGGATATTCGAACCGGGCTCTTGAATGGTATAAAAATGTCGGAGTTCCTTCAGAATCCTGTTTCGGTTACACCGCAACCAATGATACATGTGAAAATGCCTGCCTTAACTGGCAGGATGAAGTAACAAAAATTCCCGGTTGGGGCTATATCACTTTAGAGGAAGATATTGTAGATAACATCAAAGCAGCAATTTTTCGACATCCTGTTTCAGCCGGTTTTCAGGTTTATAATGACTTCTACGCATATAAAGGCGGCGTTTATGAACATATAGAAGTCGAGGGTGAGGAATCAGGCGGACACGCTATTCTGATTGTCGGTTGGGATGATAATCTGGAGTGCTGGATTTGTAAAAATAGCTGGGGGACTAATTGGGGTGGTGAAAACGGTTATTTCCGTATAAAATGGCACAATTGTGAAATGGGAAGTTATATGCCATTTATTTACAATGAAATGATCGGAGAACCGGCATTAACCGTTTCGCCTGATCACCTTGAATTTTCTCTGTCACCCGGCGACTCTTCGCAAGCGACAATAACACTAAATAATGAAAGTACAAATACACTTGAATTTTCCGCTATTGACTTTCTTGTTCAATATGCCTGGCACCCCGATACCATGAATGCTTATGATGGAAAAAGTTGGTGGTGTGCAAAAACGGATATTGCAGGTTACGAAAATGGATGGTTGCAATATTTAGAGACTCCGGTAATTGATCTAAGTAGCACGTCGGCGCCACGCTTGCAATTTATGGGAAATTGGTCCGTTGAAAACCCGGCAGGCGCAGAAACACCTTATGACGGCTGGGACGGCTGCAATGTCTGGGTTTCCACTGATGGAGGAAAGAATTTTAACGTTGCAATTCTAAACAGCCCCGCTTATAATTGTCAAAGCCTCTGGAGTTTTGGACATCCTGAAGAAGGTTGGAATATGGGACTTGGCATTACAGGCTGGGGCGGCAGTAGCGATGGATGGATTTCCGTCAACTTTGACCTAACTCCGTATATTTCAGATAGTGTAGTAATTCGCTGGGCATTTGCATCTGATATGGGATATTGTACAAGCGATGACCCAGGTTTAATTGGTTTTTTAGTTGACAACATCGTTGTTAAAGATGGCGCTACCACTATCTTTGAAAATAATGGGGAGGATATTGATTCAATGAAAGTCACGGGTTACAGTGGCTACAGTCCTGCAAGCTGGCTCGATATAAATAATGGCGGCGGAATTATTTTACCAAATTCCAGCACTGATATATTGATTAAAGTAAATACGAAAAACATGAAGCCCGGGAAATATCATGCTAATATTAAATTCAGTACAAATGATACAACCCAATCGACTCCGGTTATACAATGCTACTTAGAAGTATTAGCATCTGTAACGTCCATTGTAACAAGCACTGTTCCCTATGAATGGAAATTAGACCGGAATTATCCCAATCCATTCAATCCGAATACAACAATCAGTTATACGATTCCGAAAAAATCACATGTTAAAATTACAATATTTGATATCTACGGGCGTGAAATTACCACATTAAAGAATAGTATAGAACCTGAAGGATATAATTCTGTTATTTGGAATTCGCGTGATGCGACCGGGCATTTAGTTCCCAGTGGATTATATATTTACAAAATATCTTCGGATAATTTTAAAGCAAGCAGGAAAATGCTGCTAATGAAATAGAATGTAACCTCAATAAATTAACAGTAGCAGAGTCTTATTACACGTAGGATATATGAAATGTAATAAAATCATTAATCTTTTAGTATTTTTCGTATTCCCAATGTTATTTTGTTGTAAACCAAATTCTCCTCTAAATAATAAAGATAATATATTGACAATTTCTCCGGATCATTGTACAATTGGCACAAAAGTTAAAATATTCGGAAGGAGTTTCGAAGATA
>JAUVYH010000129.1 GCA_030603165.1 Fidelibacterota bacterium | reverse complement strand
GTAGGGGTAGCTATTCCACCTACAATAAGAGAATTGTAGAAATCATAGAAAAACAAATATTGTAGTGCCAAGAGAAAATTGATGTCACGTAAGTACTTGTTTCTATTGAATGATATTTTTTTAAGTGTAGAAGATTAGTTAAGGGTAAAGTAGCGATTTCGGCTTGAGTTGCGGTATTCAAATCGATTTTTTGACTTGCTCCCAATTGTCCGAAAGCATTACTGAAAATCAGTAAAACGATCAATAAACCGACCGTTATACAACGCCTCTTTGACAAACAGTGTAATTTATTTATCGTCTTCATTTCTTTTTGAATGTATATCCCAGGCTGAATTGATGAGTTTCCGGGAGCACCGGATGGCTGACAAAGGCATAATCCATCAGCAGCCCCCATTTATTGACGCCAAAACCGAAGCCGATGCGATTTGGTTCCGTATTGACGCCGGTGCGCATAATTAACCAGGGCATTACCCGGTATTCGATCCCGGCTCTGTATTGGGTTTTATGTCCGCCAATAGCCTGGAAAATCAGAAAATTTGTTTTCAATCCGTAATAAGGCTCATACCCAAAACCGACCGCCAGACTGCGCGGCAGCCGTGAACTCGATAGAGCGCTGCCCATTTCCGGGCTATTTACATTTTTAGCAAAAAGCCCGATCCAGCTGCGCTCATGCAAACTGCCTGATATTCCTAAATCCAGACCAAAACCAAAACCGCTGCCTAAATCCATTCCGTCGCTGCCATCGCCGGATGGACCCGCCGATTGACCATACTCGATTTGATAAAGATTTACCGTATATCCGATAGAAAGGGTTGAAATAATATCTTTTTGCAGATAGAATCCGTGAGAAATGCTGTACGCCGATTCGCCGGCTAATAAATTGCCGGAATAATCACTGGAACTGCCTTGATAACCGATAGCGACAGTTCCCAGTTTTCCTACCGGAACCGCCAGTATGCCGAGTTGATTTGAATAAAATGACAATCCATAGGGTTTATAAAATCCACTCACAACCTCAATTCCTTCAAGCCGACTCAACCCGGCTGGATTAACCAGAACAGCCCAGGCGTCGGCGGCTGTTGCCATGTTTGATGAGCCTGTTCCACTTATTGGTGCAGCAATCTCCGTTATTTCAGTAAAAACCTGAGATTTTAGAGTAATACTTAAAACAAAAGTAAACATACACAAAATTAAATTTTTAAAAAATTTACATTGTGAAAAACACAATATCTGACTATATATTTTCATAATTTTACAAGTTCTTGTTTTCATTTTACTCATTTTTTAAAATATTCTCCAATTGATTTCTCAAATCTTGAAGATTGTTTATAATAATATGCCAAATAATCTCGTAATCAACCCCAAAATATTCATGTACTACTCTATTTCTAATTGCAATTATTTTACGCCATTCAATATCTGAATATTTTTCAGTAATATTATCAGGAATTCGATTTGCTGCTTCACCAATAATTTCAAAATTTCTCACTACTGAATCAATCGTTTTGTTGTCTTGCATAAACTCCTGAAATGTCATTCCATCTGTATAGTCGAATATTTTATCAACAGACTCTATAATATCTTCTATCAAAAGTCTTGCAATTCTTTTAGACATAAATTAAATCCTCTTGAATACATTTATAATATTTTGGTTTTATCCCTGATTTTGAAACAAGATCAACTTTTTGATTCAGAATCTTCTCTAATTCAAATGCTAAATCAATAAATCCTAACCCTATTGGTTCACAAAATTCAACAATAATATCAATATCACTATTTTCATTCGCTTCTCCACGACAATAAGAACCAAAAATCCCTAAATTTTTTATCTTATATTTTCTTATAAGATATTTTTTATATCCTCTTAATATTTCTTGAATTTCCGACATAGTTTTCATCAGAATTTTACTCCTACTACAACAGGAACAATATCAGCACGGGTCTTGCCGTTCGTGCGATTAGTGGTTTGCAAATGGAACAGATAATTGCCCGGAGCGACCAGTTCATTGAGCTCGTTACGCCCGTCCCAGACATTTTCCTTATGCCATGATAATGCATAATAGCCGTCTTCGAGTGCGGTAATAAATCTCCCCGACATATCGTAAACCCGCAGGATTACACGGCAATTAGACGGGTATTCATAACTGTATTTAATGACCTCCCCTAATTGCGGCACAAAAGGATATGGCGCAACAGACAGTTTCGTTTTTTCATTTCCCGGCTCACCGGGTATGTAGTATTCCACATCTTCAGCGTATCCTAATAAAACCTGTGGGCTGTCTTTATAAAGACTACCGACGCCTTTAACTGAAACCATATTCCCGATTTGCAACAGGGAATCCATATCTTCATTTACCAAGCGACCAATTTCATCAAATAATACACCGGTTGAATTCCAGATTCGTACGGTAACACGACCAGTCACATCTTCAATAGTAATATTGGAACCCCCGCCAACATTGTCGGCGCGGTCTGTAACCGTGCCATTAATCTGAAAATAACTGCCTTCATAGGCAGCAGGATCTTCAACAAGCGCGCCAACGGAAATTGTTACGACATTAGGAATCGGCACATTGCTTGCCAGAACGGTATAGCTGGAAGCAAAATCTTTTAATTCATAAACTCCATTATATTCGTCTAATTCACCGGTTACTTCAATGGAATCACCTTTGACAAGATTAGTAATATTGCTGTCATATAGATTCAATCCTCTGCCGGAAGCATCCTGAAAGTAAGCCGATGTGTGATCAGTACGGAGAATATTCGATCCAATAGTGACGACGCCTTGAAGAGTAACGGTTTGTCCATCGAATTCATCCCAATTATCTCGAATATAGGCGATAGTTAATTCAGGCTCCGGCTCTTCCAAAACCACGGAATAGGGCATTGAAGAATCATTCAAACCGGTTTCATCTTCTGCATAAACATAATAGAAAAGAGTATCCACAATTTCAAAAGATCCCAGTTCGGTAGTCGTATAATAATCGTTGCCTGCATCTGTCATCGGTTCAGTATGTTTATCATCTTCGTTAAAATACCATATTAAATTTACAACTGTAACCTGTCCGTCATCGGTAACTCTGGCAGTAAACCGAATCTTATCTTCACTGGTAGGATTTTTCGGTGTAATACTAATGCTGCCGATTTCCGGTTTCCTGTTTCCAACAGACACAATTTGCCAGGTCTGGCTAAATTTCTCGCTGGTTTCATCATGACCGGTAATACCATTCCCGCCGGTTTGAACCTCATCGCCTTCGTCGCTTATCCGCTGAAGTTTTTCACCATCTATATGAACCGGCATAAATTCCTGCTGTTTAATTGGTGTATCAGCAAAATATCCGGCAACTCCGCTTTTGTCAATAGCATGCTGCCTGTCGCCCCAGATCAGATAATCAACGTCTTTTACGGCAGATGAGACGCCGTCCCAGTAAAAAAGCACCAGTGTTTCACTAACGTTATCCAGGTAATATGGCGCACCACCGATTGATAAAATTCCATCAATGGCATTTAGAAAATCATCCTTTATTGAAAGATCAGGATTAGAATCATATTGACTATTATAATTTATAGCCGTCGCCATCGAGATAATTATCGAAGCACCTGCCGGAATTTTAGATCCTTGTGGAAACCGCGCCGTGAAATCCGAACCCGTGCCACTATGATAATTTGTTCCGCCTGGTAAGTTATAATAGAACTTTGCATTCGCTGTGTCAGTTGCATCTGTCAGATAATAATTGGTCAAATCAATTTCCGCTTCCGTGGGATTGTAAATCTCAATATATTCCCCATAGCCGGGTTGGAGTACGACTTCAGTTATTATAAGATGGTCAAGCTCCGCAAAGACAATTAATGGCAAAAGAAATAACAGCAGTGTAAGTATTCGTTTTTTCATAAGTTATTTCAACAATATTACTTTTTGGGTTAATTTTCGGTTTTCTGAAATCAATTGAATAAAATAGACTCCGGTGGGAAAGTCACTTGCATTCCACGTTTTCGTGTAGGAACCGGCAAGACCAAAGCCTTCACTAATCACATCCACTTTTTGCCCTAAAATATTAAAGGCTGCCAATTCATAATCAGCATTTTTATCCAAATTCCAACTGATTTTTGTAGAAGGATTAAAGGGATTGGGATAGGCGGGATTTAATTTGAAAACAGCGCTCAATGCAGGTCTTTCATCAATTGCAACACTATAACCAATATCCTCAGCATAACCGACAAGCAACTGATCCGCGTCATTATATTTGCTTTCAACTCCTCTGAACCAGCATAAATCGTCAACTGAATAGTTGTTTACGTTTATTCCTGTTGTTCCCCAGATCATAACAGCGGTTGTATTAGAGTTATCATCGGATACCGTTATTTTATTTCCGGCGCCGACAGCCACTATTTCCGTAATCTTTCCATAAAATTTAACTAAAGTGCCTTCCCATGCGCCGCTGTTTGCCTCAGCAATTAAAATAGTCTGAGTAGCAGGCAACGTATTGCCTATTGACTTTCTTTCATAAATAAAATCTTTGACTTCGATAGTGCTGTAATACTGATCCACATAGCCGACTGCCCTAATCTCGTCGCCTCTATTCATATCTGTAAAAAGCCGGGAATGATAGAGATTCAGACCTCTCCCGGAAGCATCCTGGATATATGCGGAAGTTTTGTCGTCACGCAAAACTCCTGCGCCGATTGTCATAATGCCGCGAATTGTAACAATCGAACCTGTAAGCGTTTCAATGTTTCCGTGGATATAACTAATATCCGTAGTCTGCTGGCTCGCTACTAAGAATGAAGAAACCTGAGACTCGGCGCTATTGCCGGAATCATCGGTTGCCACTATTTTATAACTGATTTTACTGTTTCCGGCTTGTGACGGAAGATACCCGAGCCACAGATTTGTAGTAGGGTTTTCCAGCCAGCACGGTTCGCTGTTTACAAGATTGCCATCGACGCCATATTTTATTGTAACAGTACTTATGCTACCAACAACCGGCGTAATTACCGCGCTTATTTCAATCTCCATCGATGAGGTGATAAAATCCTGTGATAAAGCAACATTAGTGATTAACGGAGCATCGGGATTGACTGAGTGCGTTCCCAAACCGCTCACATCATCTGTTGATAGTTCAATCCACTCTGAAACGTCAAATGCGGAATTACCAGACTGAACTGATTCCCTTCTTCTTAAGGTGACATCTTTAATATCATCTGCTGTATTATAAGGCTCACCGACAATATCGATTATTACTCCGCCTTTCATGAGCGCTACCGCATCATTTCCGTTAAAATGGGCAGGAGAGTTATATTCCAATACAGTATCAGGAGATGAATATATTGTATGTCCACTGGCAGCCAAAACAATTACGCCTCCCGGAGAAATTACTCCTATTGAGCCCCAGTCACTTAAAACGGCATATGTAAAATCGCCATCTCCATCATTATTTCTTGCCAAAGAATAGGCGCCAGAGTTTAAATCTATGTTTGCTGCTCCCCCATTGTAAATCTCTATGTATTTATTATTTCCGGAGCCTTCAACATATTCACTAATAAAAACAGTAGAGATTCCCACATCTTTTACGGATATTTTAACAGTATCCATATCAGAAACGCCGTTATTGTCGGCTACCGTCAATTTAAAATTAAGTTCTCCCGTCGTAGAAGGCGCCGTAAAAGTCACTATCGTATCGCTATTTGAACTTAATGAAACACTTTGTCCGTCTATTTGCTCCCATAGCCAGGAGGTTATTTCTCCGTCAACATCCGTGCTTTTTGAGCCATTTAAGGTGACAAGAGAATTTATATTGACATTTTGATCGTTTCCGGCGTCGGCTACAGGCGGAATATTTGCATCGCCATCAATGAATTGAATATAATCAATAAAAAGAACCTCTTTTGCTGAATTTGATTGTAATTCAAATTTTAATATTGCATACGTATGACCGGCAAGATCCGCCTTTAGTAATTTCCATTCACCTTCGATATTCAGGTCATCAATATCCGCTCCTTCCGTATTCAACAAGTCAATCTCACCGCTTTCAGTCTTTACCCAAATTCGTATTCTGTCTGCTGATTCCCAGCCGGTTTCTTTGACAAAATAATAAAGAGATACATTAGGAGAACTTGCTTCGGAAATAAAAACCGTATCAAGAGTTACAGTCATTAAGCCGTCGGTATCTGAGAGCTGAAATCCCTGAATGCCGTGAGGATAGGGATTATTTGTATCGGGAGTATAATCCGTAACACCAACATAGTCGCCATCGGTTAAACCGGTATCATTTAGCGTATTTGTATAATAGGAATTAAAACCCAACTCTACGGCGCCTACGCCGGGCTCATAATTGACGGATGCCTGTCCCTCATTATTTATTAAAGGGTGATCTATTGCAGCGTCGCCAGTGTCATAATATTTATCACCCGTTGTCGGTTCTTCAAAACTTGTATAGCCAATTATTGTCTGAGCCATTAAACTTGCAATTGAAATCTGAATGATAACTACAATTTTTAATAACGATTTCATCGATAGTCCCCATTATTTAATTTATTTAACTCTAAAATATACATAAGCGTGTGAATATATCTTTTTTATTGTAGATATACAAATGATTTTGGATTTCAAATGTTAGATAAATCATTTTGGCGCTTCGCTACAAAAATTATAAAATAAATAACGACTTAGTAATTGACAGTAGCGTTCAATTTAACTATTTTAGAAGCACAAATATGGAACATAGCGGGTTATCTAAAAAAATTAAAGTATTTTCAAAAAACCATCGGTTATTCAACAGATGCCTGGTACTCCTCCTTTTGATACTGATACAAGGTCGGTTTGCATCCGGTTTGGAACGCAGGGTTGAATTTGAGAACATCCGACTTTTCAGAGGTCAGTCAAGAATAAATATTTTCTCCATTGCTCAGGATTCGGTAGGATATATGTGGTTTGGCACAGATAAAGGTCTGTTCCGGTATGATGGATATAACTTTAAAAGATTTTTACATAACCCCAAAGATAAAAGCGGAATTTTAAAAAATATCATTTATCGGATAACAGTAGATCCTCAAGGGTCTCTCTGGATTTCCGCTAATAATAATATCAGTAAATACGATCCGGTCTCAGATTCCTTCGTCCATTATACGGATGATTCATCTTCTCTTTTAGATAACAAGGTACGTTCAATGGCTTCCGACAGTAATTCAATCTGGATCGGCACTAAAAATGATCTGTATCAAATGAGAAAATCAGATGGAAAATTGAAGCATATTTTATTATCTCAGAATCTAATAGAAAACTCAAAAAACCCCCAAATATATGAACTCCGTATTGATAATAAGGGAATTCTCTGGATTGGAAAATATGATAATCTTTACACATTGAGTACAAGTACTATGCGGATTGAAAAATTCAACCCATTAGATATTAATTCAACAGAATCTATATACCAAAATATTCGCGCAATTCATATAAATAATACTGATGATATCTGGTTCGGCGCCAATTATAATGCACTATGCAATTTTGTTCAGGATACTATTCATAAATATAGATTTTGGAATGGGGACAAGGAAATAACGCGTTCGAGTTTTATACATGATATTGCGGCAGAAAAAAACGGTAACCTATGGATAGGAACTACCAGAGACGGTCTTGTTTATTATAATCGTGAAAACGGAAATTTTACTTATTCACTACGAAATAACGACAAAATAACAGGAATTGAAAATACCAATGTTAATAAGGTATTTATCGATAAATCGGGGACAATTTGGGTTGGCACTAACAAAACCGGATTATTTAAAAGTAAACAATCATATTCATTCTACAATTATGAAACAATTATCAATCCTGACGATTCCTCAAAAAACGATTATATTGTTGAAATTCGTGAATGTTCTGATGGAAATATCGTTCTTGGTTTAGATGGAAATGGGATTGCATTTTTTGAACCTGAAACCGAAACATTTAAATTTTTCAAAAACCGGAATAATGATCCTCATAGCCTTTCTTCAGATAATGTTAATTCAATCCTTGTTGATAATGATAGTATCATTTGGATTGGGACATCGCTGGGATTAAACAGATTTAACACACAGACTCAAAAATTTCAAAATTACAAACCAAATTCAGATTTGACTCAATTCGATTGGTCAAACAATGTCAGTAACATTTTTGAAAGCTCTGACGGTTGTCTTTGGATTAGCACATACGACGGTTTTTTATATTTATTTGACAGACAAAATCTTACGTATTCATCAAAATATTATTACAATTCAGATATTGTTTATCCTGATTTACCGAAATATAAAGAAGCAATCAGCTGCATAACTGAAGATCAGACGGGAATATTATGGATCGGAACCGTTTTTTCAGGGATTAGAACATTTGATTTAAAAACAAGAAAATTTCTTAACAATTACTTACCGTTATCCGATATCACTGAATCCATCTGCCCCATTAAAGATATTTTAGTTGATTCGGAAAATAATATTTGGGTCGGAACACCCGGTCAGGGATTATTTAAATATGATCAATTTACAGATAATTTTATTAATTACAGAGACATTGAAGGATTAATTTCAAATCATATTACTACGATATTAGAAGACAGTTTACATAATTTGTGGCTTGGCGCCAATGCCGGGATTATTTTGTTCGACCGTTATGCTCAATCATTTACCCCATTTGATATTGAAGAAAATATAAAACTTTATTATCTATCAAAGAATGACGGATTCAAAAAGCACTTATTTAGTGAGAAGAACACTAGCAAAAAATATCAACAAAGTAATTCTGTAGGAATCGTGACAAAAACAGGAGATATCTATATTGGCGGACCAAACGGTTTTACACGTTTCGATCCCAAAATAATATCGGATATTAATCCATCTCCAGTGATCATGACTGATTTCAAAATATTTGATGAGAGTCAACGTTTTGATAAACAAATCAATGAAATAAAAGAATTAAACCTGACATACCATGATTATATCTTTACCTTCGTATTCACATTGACAGATTACAATAATCCCGTAAAAAACAGATATGCCTACTGGTTAGAAGGTTTTGAAAAAAACTGGAATTATAGCGGTTCAGACAATAAGGTGACATATTTTAATATTCCACCCGGTAAATATATATTGAAAGCAAAAGACATCTACTTTGATGATCTATTGAAGATGACAAATAAGGAACGTATAGAACTCGATAAAATTTTAGATACCTTAGCATTACAATCTAAGATTAAAGTAACCCGTGAATTAGTAGAAGCATCGTGGACAA